>CAYUEH010000001.1:0-62717 GCA_964442465.1 uncultured Laspinema sp.
TCGAACCGTAGATCAAGGGGCAGTTGGCTAAACGCAGTAGCCGTAGCAAGTTGTTGGGCGCTCATGGTAAGTTGAAGGTAGTAATTATTGGTCGAGCGGGGTGGTACCCGCTTTTTTTATGCGTCAGATGTTGCAAATATTTAACTGGTAATCTTTAATCGGGCGATTAAAGGGAAAATATTGCAAGAATTGAAAAGCGAAAAACCGCTTTTCAATTCTTGCTTAATTTTAGACGGGATGAGGTAAGAGTGTCAAGATTTTTTTCCAGTCAAAAATAAAATCGCCAAAATCTTTGCCTAGTCTAGATTTTAGTCGAATCTGCCTGGGCTAACTTCAGAACAAAAAGGTGATAGATTTTAGATAAAGCGCTAAAGCAGTTGGCGTTTAGGGCGGATTTTAGAGAGAATAGAAGGGTCTAAAACTTTGCCCTGGCCTTTCGTGGACCCTAAAGAACCTAAGCAGGAACGTCTTTGTGAATTGCTCAATTACCTTAGCGATCGCCTTCATCTGGGGGACCGCACGGCAGAAGCTGCGTTGTTGGATTATCTGAATCGGTTCGACGAGGTGACCAGCGCCAGTTCATTGCGGCGGTGGTTTCGAGGTCAGCAATTCCCTTGGCCGTCTCGTCGTCCCCTCCTGGCCCAGGCGATTGGTGTGGAGCCAACTGAACTAGAGCAGTTTTTGCTGCATGGGATTCCTCAAACTCAGGAATTTTTAGAGTCGTTGCCACCGATTGACCCTGAGTTTAGGGCCTCCAACGAGTGGGAGACGAGTATCAAGTTGGATTCCCAGACGGAGGTGAGCAGTGCGATGCGAGAACTCAGCCAGCATTTGTCTTTAGAAAATTTGGTGGACTTGATTGATGAGTTGCGCGCTCAAGCTCGAAGCCGAGTCGAACAGTTGCAAGCGCAGACATTGGGTCCCTCTGCACGGACGACAATTTTGGGTCAACAGGATTGGCCAACGATTAGTCAAGTGTTAAGCGATAAAAATTTGGCAGAAATTTCCCAGTTGGTCGATTTGCCCTTGCCTCGGTTGAAGGCGATCGCCCAAGGCGAGGAACCCGCCTGCACAGAGGTGACGTTGTTGGCGGCGGCTTTGGGGATTCAAGTGCAGCAGCTAGAGACCATGCGGGAAAAAGAGTTTGGCTCGAAGTCGAACCATTCCGATTGCCCGGAAAATTGCCACAGTTAACAAGGAGGGGTCATGGAAATTTGTTCGCCGTTGTTTCCTGGATGTATCGGTTTTGTTCTAGAAAAAGAAACGCTCCAGGTGCGCGTTCAAAGCTGGGATGAAGCATGGAAGCTAAATCAATCCTATTTGCCTTACCTGGCGAGTCTGGGGCGATATTTTGGCAAGAACCTGGTGGAATTGGCGCATAACACGCCCAACAAACCGTTTATTCCAATTTGGGTGGAAATGGTTCAAACGACCGGGACGGCAACGAAGAAAAATCTACAACCCCATACCCACAGTAAAGATTGGCAAAATTTTAAACCCACATTAAGCCTAGAAAAAACTCATCAAAATCAAACTAAAACTGGAGGTCCAGGAAATATGTTGTCTTTACAAGAAGTTGCCACGTTCATCAATACTTCAGATGACCGGGATGCGGAACTCGCGGCCCTAGCCTTGGGCGAAAAGAACCAAGCCACTTGGATTATCGACCAGGCCAGCCAAGAAGTGCTCTTAGCCAACCGGGTTGCCCTCGATGCTAACTGCAAACCACCTCGGGAAGTTTTGGCCAAGGATATTTCCGCATTATGGGACGAAGAACCACTGCGAGAACTAACGGAGTTGGTTCACCGGGATAGTCTGGTACGCGACCATACCAATCGGGGCTACCGCTGGCACAAAGAACCGGGTTCTGAAGTATGGCTTCGCAAAAAGCACGATTTCACCGTGGATTACGCTGAAGTCAACTTTTTGGGTCGCGTCTGCCGGTTTGAGATTGTGAAAGAAGCCCTGGCAGTCTAATGGGCCGGGGTGTGATTCAACTGGTTTCGTTGGAGCGCGGTAAGCACAGCTATGCCGGAGGCGATCGCCTTGAAGAATTGGTCGCGCTCTATCGCACCGTCTTCGCTGAACCGCCTTCGTCTCAATGGTGGTCCAAAGAATCGGTGGTGGCAATGTTCGAGCGCTACTTCCAGACTGGCTCCGTGTTGGGGGCATTTAGTGATGAGGGCTTAGTTGGATTTGCCGTGATCCAACCGTTAGCCTCCGCTTCCATCATCGGTCAACAGACTTGGATTGAACCCGAACAAAAATGGCGGCTGCTCGATTGGCAATTGCTAGATGAGTTCGGGTTGCTTCCCGATTGTGGTTACTTGGCGGATTTGGGCGTGGCTGCCAGTCACAGGCGACAGGGAATTGCGAGTGAGTTAGTGCGCCTGGGGTGGCGGCAGTATCCTGACAAACCGATGCTGTTGCGGGTAAGTGCTTGCAAGAGTGATGCGATCGCCCTCTACCTGAAACTAGGATTTGTGAGGTTGCCCGGACTCGAACAGCGACCAGAATATCGGCAACAAGATGGCTCCCTAAAGACTGAGGCCAAGTTGTTGATGGTCAAGGGTGCAGCGAGTTCGAGTGGATGAGGATGGGCAAATCGATTTTGCCATAATCTTTCTTCTGCCGATGCAGGAACTAATTTGGTCAGTCAGCCGAATCTGGAGCGAGGGGATCTAATAATGTTGAGGCAACAGAAAGGTGAAACTCATTACCTGCATCTTGCAGTTGAAAATCAATAATAAACCGTTTATGCTCGTCAAAGAATTGCTGTTTTCGAGCAATGAGTTCGTCAATAATCCCCCGTGCCTCTTGTTCAGCCAACGGGTCATTCCCTTTCAACGCTACTTTCATGAACTCGTCAATCATGGCTGCCTGCTCATCCTCTGGCATCAGGGTTAAGTTCCAGGCAATCACCGCAAGGTGGAACATTTTCTCCTGCTCACTCCAATTATCGATAAAGGCGAGATAAGGCTCAACAAATGCCTCCAACACTTCAGACATTTTGACTTCACCTTTCGGATTCATCACCATATCCACGAAATGCTCACCCAATGGTCCTTTCTGGAGCTTCTGCTGCAACTTCTCCAGTCTTTTTTCATGACTTTTGTTCGTCCGTTCTTGCTTGAGAATTTCACCAAAGGCTTTAGACTTTCTTGCCATAAAAATCTCCTCCATCGCTTGAGCTTAATTTTACCATCCTACATTCCACCCACAGATAAAATAGGAGCGATGTTCAGGCGCTACTTCCTGACCGGCTCGGTGTGGGGTGCGCTTAGTGGCGAGAACTTAGTTGGTTCTGCCGTGGTGCCAGCAGTATCCCGACAAATCGATACTGTTGCGGGTGAGCGCTTGCCAGAGTGATGCGATAGCCTACGGCATAGCTTCGCTTACCGCCACCCAAGTCATTCCTCTACTTTTGCCGGTATCACCCATTGCGGTTGCGATCGCTCGTAATTTTTATCAGCATTTAGGAGCCAGCCATGCCAACCAACCTTGCCCACAAAACTGCTATCATCATCGGCGCGTCTTCCGGCATCGGACGGGCGACTGCTTTGCTACTGGCTGAGTCGGGTGTTCATGTCGTGCTCGTTTCCCGGCGGGGCGATCGCCTCCAACAACTCGCAGACCAGATTTCCTTCAACAGTGGCACGGCAATCACAATTCCCACGGATATTACCGATTGCCAACAAGTTCAAGCAATGATGTCAACGGTCCTGGATAAGTTTGGGTACATCGATATCCTGGTGAACTCTGCCGGACTGATTGACGTAGCTCCTACAACCGAAGCGAATCCCCAGCGGTGGCAAGAGTTGATTCAGGTGAACTTGTTGGGGACGATGTACTGTTGCCATGCCGTTGCGCCGGTGATGCAAGAACAACAGCAAGGCCATATCGTGAATGTTTCCTCGGTGGCGGGTCGGACGGCTTCGGCGGGGGTGGGCGCTTACAATGCCAGCAAATGGGGCGTGGGTGCATTCTCGGAAGCGTTGCGACAGGAACTCTGTAAGAGCGGGGTGCGAGTCACGGTGGTGGAGCCTGGTTGGGTCGAGACGCCACTCTATGACGAGATTGCCAGTGGGCCCATGCAGGAGCGGATTAGTCGCTGGCAAGAGGGCATTGGGGAGCCACTGTTGCCGGAGGATGTGGCGGGGGCGATTGGGTTTGCGCTGTCTCAGCCGCAGCGGGTCAACGTCAACGAGATTTTGTTGCGTCCGACGGGACAGGTGAATTGACGCAGCAAAGAAAGGCAACAGCAACGGCGATCGGTCTGGCACTGAGGGAGCGGTAAGCGCAGCTATGCCGCAGGCAATCGCCACGAAGACAAGAGCCATTTTTTCAGGATTTCGGTGCGGGTAAAATTTTAGAATGAAACAGCCGTGATTTGTGATTGTTGTATCTGAACAAGCATCGCTTGAATTTCAAGATTTTTAAAGGACAGCAAACAACCCCAAAGTTGTCCCACCAGTTGTCCTGGGTCATAAGCTAAAGCACTTGCTGCTAAATCTATTGCATTTTGAATTAATGTCAGACTTTTCTTTATTTTTTGAAGGATTTAGGTATCAGAATGTAAAGCTAATTCATAATCTCCAACGAGTGGTTGGGACAAAAAATAAAAAGTTTTGTATTCAATAAATTCCTAATCAATTAATAATTCTAATAAATCTTCGGTTAATTCGCTTTATTCCTGAGTAGCTAATGCTAAATGAAATAGCAAATTCAAGACATATTCTTCATATTCTGGTGACAATTTATCAAACTCACTCATGGCGGCGACGATTTTTCCATTTATTCACTTGGTCTTTAGCAATTAGTCGATGAACCGCTGGAATTGTCAGCCCAGTTTTCTGAAGGATGTCCTTACTATGAAGAAAATCTCTAAAACTGGAATGGTAAAGGCTATAGTATTTTTTATTTTCCTCAAATATTTCATGTAAAAACTGTTTCCACTCACTCAAAACGGTTTGTACTATAAAAGCATCCTCACCAGAAAAATCACAAATTTGCTGGCGCGAAACAGGCTGCTTCACCGCTCCCAAAATATAGATGATTTTAATTTTGGCATCAGGCAGCGGATTAGCTGTCATTCCCATGCGTCGCCAGTGGAAATCATAGTATCCTTGTAGACCTGGAGGGAAACTTTCAAGGCTGTAATCCTTATAGAGGCCCTTTTCGATGTCATGCAGGATATAACGCAAGTACATGAAATTGTTTTCACTTTTATCTACAATTTTGTCAACAAATACAAAAATTGTTTCCTGGCGTTCATCAATCTGCTGTCGCAGATGTTCACTCTTATCAACCCGGTTTTGGATATATAAGCGCACATCACGTTGGCTATCAATCTGATAATCTAGCAAATTTATAGTTTTTAGAGGTGCGTAGGTTGTAAACGGCACTTCTGTACCCCGTCCTCTAGTCATAATGACATATACCCCCTCAGGCAAATGAGGGGGCAGGTATAAAATATTTGCGTCTCTGTAACTACCTGGGTCAACCTCGTCGAGCGCATCAATACCAATAACTACAGGTTGGCCATTTCTTCTCTGGGAAACCTCATCGAGTAATTGATCCAAAAATTCTCCATCTCGCGTTACATTCGATGGTAAAGGATCATATGGAAGTTGATAGCGGGCAATTAGTTGTTTGCAGACGCTTTCCAAAAATTGGTCTGTCCGATTTGGCCCTTGCAGTTGAAAGTTAAAATGAGCAATGCACTCATTATCTTGCACATATTTTGCCAGGATTGCACTTTTACCCATCCCAGGATCACCGATGATAGTAAAATAGCCTTTAGGGTTTTGTTGTATAAAAGTTTGAATAGCATCAAATACATATTCGCGTCCAACAAAGCCCTCTATTGTATATTGAATGAACGATTGAAACTGACTGAGAACAGTTTGTGGTTCCTGGATAGCTTGAATTTCACCTTGTACCTCTAGTAAAGAAGGCTGTATTAACTGCTTTTGTTCATCCTGGGGTTCAGTTTCTGCTTCAGAATTAGACTGGAGTAAATTAAGATTATCATAGCGACTGGCAATGCGATCGTACTCTCCCCCCAGACGGTGTAATACCTCTAAACCAACTCGGGCAAAAGGTAAGACTGATTCCTCGAAAGTGTTTTCTGAATCTTGCACAATCTCTAACAGGGCATCAAAGCTATTGATAGTGCTTCCAGCTTTTTCTGCCACAATTTGCGAGAGGCGATCTAAAATCTCCATAGTTTTTAAGACAGGAACGCCGTCAACGAGTAAATCGCGTACCCGATCGCCATTGTCTGGATCTGCAAAAAACTCGTACTGACAAATCCCATCATCATCCGTGTCGCATCGGTACAACAAACCACTGAGGAACACTTCGGCAACATGAGATTGTTCTGCGTCCGGCAGAAATTCATCTCGCAGTAAATCAATGACAGGTAAGCTGACAGGAGTTGCTGCCATCAAACCGGCTAACTGCCGCGCTGTTTTTGATGCTGCGGCTCGAAACAGTGCTACTCGTTGCCGTGCTGTCTGGGAAGGGGTCTCAATCGAACTCTCTACTATCTCCCGTATGAATGCCATCTCAAATACTCGTCCGGGGGTGTGCTCATCCCTTCCACCCGCCACGACTCTTGCCCAACGTTGCATGGGTTCCGGTTCGAGGGTGATGATGGGTAGAATTAGCAATCGTTGATCTCTGGGAGAAGATAGCTCTAACTTTTCACTCTCGTCCAATTCGTCAAAATGGCCCCACTGGTTCCCATAATCGAGTTCGGGTAAACCCTCCACCTTCAGCCATGCATTGGATAGTCCAGGCACTAATGCTCCCAAACGTACGATATGTCCGTCACTAAGCGCCGTTTGCAACCATAACCGTTCTGGTAGCATTTGCACCACTGCCACCGGCTGGGATTGAGACCACTCGTAAAGAGTTTCGTAAATAATTCCCCGTCGCCAGAGTGGGGAGGTACAATCGCTGACGAATAACACTAACCGTCGTCCCAAGGGATCCAGAATTTCGCCGGGGCTGCGGGGGCGTTGATTGAGACGGTTTTCTAATCGCTCATTCCAACGAGGAAACAGGTGCACTGATCGCATTTCTGTTTCAGGGCTAGCTTCCAGTCGCCAGGTTCGCACTCTTTGAAATGCACCTTGATATTCGAGCAAATGTTGCAATTCAGCAATGGTTCGTTCCCATAGCATCGTAGTCTTGGAGGACTCTACTACCAACTCCACATCCAACCAGCGTTCTAGCGTTGCTCGCAGTACAGGAATCGGAATCTGGATTTCGGCAATCTGTTTGACAGTGGCCTCTTCATCAATTTCTACTCCAAGTCTAGAGGGGATTTTTCTCATCAAGGGACGTAGGGATCTCGCCAGATCTCGCCTTGCTCGGATAGCCGGTGCAGCAGGAATCGGAAACGGCATTCCTGCATTTTTTGCTGAGGGTTGTGGTTCAGATGGGATCTCTTTTTGCTGAGATAACGATCGCTCGTCAGTGTAGATATTGAAACTAGGTTCAGGATCGGGGACCTTGTCATCTTGCTGCTCTATCAAGGCAGAAGTTGGGGCAATTGTGGTTTCTGTCGGTTCTTCAGGACGCACGGAATGTTGTGGCTCGATAAACTGAGCCAACCAGAGCATATCGGCCAAGTCTACCGCGTCACAGCTCAGTCCAGAATGCTTTAGCTGTTGCGCGAACTGTCCGATTGTTGATCTTCTCTGCTGTTCAGGTGTTTCCATAGACGATCCACGAGATCTTCGAGAGTAGTAAGGTCAGATGTGCGTTCTCGCATAATCAGATAAACCGCATTAAGAAGTTGATCTGTAGCGAGGTCGCCTTTGGTGCGATTGGAGCGTTTGTTGATGAACTTTTTAATTAGCTCATCAATGAGTTGTTGAGACTGTTCTAGGGATGCTTGGCCGTTTTTCTCCCGAGAAAAATGAGCTTGAACGATTTCAGCCAGCCGGTCTTCATCGGGTTCTTCCATCGTCAAGCGCAGGCAACGCCGCAAAAATGGAGGGGGAAAATCTCGCTCACCGTTACTGGTCAAAATCATCAGCGGAAACTTTCGAGAAATCACCCGCCCTCCATTCACGATGGTCCTAGTCTCCTCTAGATCATCTTTATAAGCGGTCCGAACTTCTACCTGGGACTTAATTTCTGCAATCCTGAGCAGTTCTAGAATTTCAAATTCTCCTTCCTCGAAAACATAAAGCAAATCGTTGGGAAGGTCAATATCGCTTTTGTCTATTTCGTCTACCAACAAGATCCGAGGTTTTTCTGAGGGAAGTAATGCCGTTCCCAGTGGCCCGAGTCGGAGGTATTTTCCAATATTCTCAAAATTGCTACGGTCTTCATCTCCGAGATCCTGGAGGCGAGCGATCGCATCGTACAGATACAGTCCGTCTTTTAGGGTTGTCCTGGTGGTAATTGGCCAATACAAAACTTCCCCTAAGCCGAGTTCCTGGGCGACGGCGTAAGCGAGGGAGGTTTTCCCAGTTCCTGGCTTTCCAGTCACCAGGAGGGGCCGTCGCAGATAAAGGGCGGCATTCACCATCTCGATTTCGCTCTTTTGGGCTTTGAAGGTTGCCCCGCGTTCTTCTTTGCGGCGATCGGCGTTTCGCCACATCGGAGGATCTGGGAGTTGAGAGATCGCATCAGGGTTGGGTTCCCCTGTCCCTTTGAATATCGGGTTAAAAATAGGACTGTTGTTCATCTTTAGTCTGACCAAGCCTCCTGATTAAATTGTATGCTATGGGGCGGTAGAATATTTGGATCTTCCCAAAGTAAAGTCAGATGGTGACCAATATGCTCATCATCTTTTTGGACAAGTGACTCGCATCGCTTGTCCAAGATCTGTTCGGGAATATCACCGACCTTGCAATCGAGAATACTCTCTATACAAGCGCTCAATTCAATTCGCCGCGACCATAACGCAACTGGAAGCGCTGTTCTGTTAGCAATAAAGTCTAAAACTTGACCCACTTTTGAGCTGTCCAAATTCTGCAAAACTGCCATTTCAGCCGAGCGTAAATTGTAAAAGATGCTGCCACGGTTGAAGTTTTTACAGTCAACATACACAAAGGTTGTCTTGGCTGATTGGTTGAGTTTACCTTGAACAAAACGCCATTTTTCTTGCCAGCGTTTATAATATTGAAATCCTGTTGGGGATAGCTTCGGATGTGATCGCATCACCAATTTATACTGACTGCCTAGAGTCAATCCCGACGACTCAATCATGCAATCACTCAGGTTAAGATGGAGCCAATCCCTACGCATGAAAATATGAAGGGTAGGATGGGGATAAGGCGATTCCTCTATTAGCCAATCATCCAGAAAGCTGGACAACTCTTCAAGTAGTAGCATTTTTTTCTCAAGCAAAGGAGTAGAAAGCCTTTCGGCATCCCATATGGAAAGTCGAACTCCTGGAGATTGCTCATAGGGAATTACTTCAATAATTAAATGGTTAGTTAATTTTAAAAATGGGGTATCTTTTAATTCTTTTTCTTTGGCATCCTCAGCGCATTTTTTTAATTTTTCCCAGTTGTATCCCATCAATTTAACCCAAATTTTAAGCTCTTTCAGCAAGTTGTCCCCGATGGGTTCCAAAGCTAGAAAAGCCGCAAATTGAATTAGTCTATCAAATTCTCCCCAATTGCGATTGCTTAGGCCACAGACCAATAAAAGCCGCTCTCGACGTGTTTTCTTCCCATTACAGGTCCCATCGGGGTCGCAATAACGTAATGCAGAGGTAATCGCACTTTGTAGATGTTGGCGTTGGGGCTGCTCCAATTCCCTTAAACGCGCTTCCAATAAATCATCAAGACTGTAAGCAGTTAACTCTTTCAAAAAAAGCTCTAAAGATTTTCGAGAAATAGCGTAAGCTTTACCCTTTGTTTCCTGTGCTGTTGCCAGCATTCCAACCACAGCGTATCGGGTATTATTCCACATGGGCGCACCGCTAAACCCTTGGCCAATTGTATCGTTACCGACTGTCTGCGCTTTGGTAAAACGTAGACGATTTCCAGTAGAACTTCCATTATAAATATAATCAGTAGATCTTGTCCCACCAGAACTGGCAAAGCTACAGGCAAAATAAATATCATTTGAATGCTCCTGAGTTATATCGGCCATAAGAATAGGTTTAACATTCTCAGGGGTCTCTCCTAAAAGCTTTAATCCGGCGACGTCTTCCGATTCACTATCGTAGGGCAACCAACTAACTACTTCAGCATTAATTTTTTTAGAGGGTGCAACAACTGGAAAATCCAGTATTATTACTTCTGTAGGCTTACTAGGATAGGCGATAAACTTATCTTTATCAATCCCCATCGCTTGTAACACGACATGAGCACAAGTTAACACGTAACCATGAGCAACTAAAAAGCCTGTCCCCACTGTCACACCTTTAACGTTAAAAACTCGAACAATTGCTCGTTCGTAATCGTCAATTGTAAATTTTACTTCTTCGCCCATTTCAAAGTAATTTCATAAGTTGCTTCTCCGCCCACAGTCGTTAAGACTGCACCAACCTGACCACTCAGTTTTACACTAAACTTGACTTCAACTTCATCGGCTGGATCTGCCAATTTATCTAAACGCTGTTTAACAGCCTTAATCATCGGCACCAAATTATCAATTGCTTGCTCAAAGGTCTTTTCTGCGCGGGCAGCAATCTTGTCCCCATCTATAGAGATGGGTTCAAGTTTGTCACTAGCAACATCTTCGACTTCAACCAAAATACTCTGACCAACACCAATCTCGAATTCAACAAGCTGTTTCATAAATTGGGCTAACTGATAGTATGACTTTACGATAGTCAATATCCTATCACGGGAATTGACTGACTTAACTGCATCAATTTTAAGAAAAAGCCGAATTTGGGGCCTTGATAGTTGAAGTTATAGTACAGCCGCATGGGATCCTCACCCAGGTTTAAAGATAAGGAGTATTAGGATAGAACTGAGGCCGACTACTCCCACCGGGTGGATACCGAAAACCATCGCTCCCTAATAAACCCTAGCGGCTTTTTCCCAGCGGATCACTGGGTTAAATGTCAAGAAGGCGGCATAATAGATTCTCTGCGACTAAACTCTCAAGTTGAGACCGCAGTGCTGTGGCTGTTATTCTACATTCCGCCGATCAAATGGGAGAGTAGGGAATATTCCAAAACCATGACCCGCATAGCATCTAACGTGATTGGCTAGGATTTTGAGCCGATCGCCCGGTCGTTTCTTCCGTGGTATGGCGGAGATAGGGAATATTCCAAAACCATGACCCGCATAGCATCTAACGTGATTAGCTAGGATTTTGAGCCGATCGCCCGGTCGTTTCTTCCGTGGTATGGCGGAGATGCTGTCTTCCTCTCGTTTGAGCCGATCGCCCAGTTGTTTGAGCAACAGTCTGGGCGCTACTTCCAGACTGGCTCCGTGGGGGGTGGATTTGATTTAGTGGCGATCGCGGGGTTGAGTTTGTTGCCATCCAGCCTAAAAAAAAATGGTGGTGGTTTTGTTAGGCCAACCGGCTGGGATTGCAGCCGAACATTAACCCCTCACTTATCCGTTGTTCGGTCAATTCGGATTAACTCCCGATTGCGGTTATGGCTGCTTCGGAGTGCGTTCAGATTTTGGAGATGGCAGGGCCAAAATATTGCCCGTCTATCAGACGATCGGTTCGAGGGCTGGCGGACCGATCACCCCGAAGAAAGGGGCCATTCTTTTCCGTCGGCAATAGGACTACTTTTGGATTTGGGGCCAGTTATGTTAGGACTCAGTTTTGGCTGTAGGTCTTGTTGACTGAGTGACCGATCGCCTTAAAGGAAGGGACTCTTCTGGTCGCTGAGTTTAAGATTGGCTGACCGATCGCCTCAAAGGAATGGACCATATCTTTTCCCTGGAAGATAGGACTGCTCTGTTTTGAGTTGGGGCCAGTTGTGGTTGTGATTCTCTCAGGCGGTAGGTCTCAATTCCATCGCCAATAGGACCACTCTGGTTTGATTCGGGGCCAATTTTGTTTAGGATTCAGTCGGGCGATCGGTTCCGTGTTAACTGACTAATCGCCTCAAATGAAGGGACCATCTTCTTCCTCACAAATAGGACCACTCTATTTTTAAGTTGGGGGACCGTTCTGCTGGGGATTCAGTGGGGCGATAGGTCTTGGTATTGACTGACCAAGCGCCTCAAATGAAAGGGTCATTTTTATCCATCGCAAATAGGATCACTCTATTTTGGGGTGGGGGCCAGTTGTGTTTGCTGTTCAGTCCGGCGCTAGGTCTTGGTACTGGCTAACCGATCGCCTCGAATCAAGGGACCCTGTGCCCAACTGCGCGGAAGTTTTCAAGTGTTCAAAATAAGCACTTGAAATTGAGTTCATCCCCAGTCCCTCGCAGGTAGCCGACTGCCTCAAAGGAAAGGGCCATTTTCCTTTCAGTTCGGTGCTGAGTGACTGATCCCCTCGAACAGCGGAGCCATTCTTCTCAACCCAACATTATGCGGACTTTGTTTTCGGGGCGAGGCATCGTGGTTTTGTTGGAAGGGACCTGGACGTCTATCCTGCTAACGTTTTCAGTTCCCGCCGGTGTTGTTTTTCCTAATCTTGGGTAGGGAGCCTTTGGCGCAAGGAGAAACCGAAACTGTCTACTGACGAGAAATTTAAGGGGGGAGCGGGTATGGCGATCTCTGCAACAAAATTGCTCCAGTTGTCGAACAGGGTCCGTACCGCTCGGGCCAACGGGCTTTGGGCTGGTAATCATTCAGTTCCTGTAAGGAAGAAGCCATTTTTTTCATAGCCAATAGGACCACTTTGGTTGGGTTCGATGTCATTTTTCCTTGGGGTTCACTCAGGCGATCTGTTCGAGGGCTGGCGGATTGAGCACCCCAAGTGAATGAGCCATCTTCTTCATGGCAAATAGGACCGCTTTGTTGGGGTCGGGGCCAGTTGTCCGGGCAATCCTCTCAGGCGGTAAGTCTCGGTAGCAGTTGACCGATCGCATCAAATGACAGATCCATTCTTTTCCACTCAGTTTGGTACAGACTGACCGGATCGCCTCAAACGAGGGGGCCATTCTTTTTCACACAGTTCGTTGCTGAGTGACCGATCGCCCTGAAGGAATGAGCCATCTTCTTCATCGGCAATAGGACTACTTTCGGGTTTGGGGGCTAGACATCCTAATTTTCGGGAATTTCTAGCGTTTCCCTTCCGTATTTACTTCTACAATACATTTCGTCCTGCAGAATGTGGGATTTAACTGATGAGCGCCAATAGGGAGCATCCCAGTTAAGGACTAAGCATAAATACTTAAATGAAAGTCCCCATTAAGATAAGCACAGCGTAAGCGAAGGATTTTAGATACAGATTGAGGAAGCCATTGTGCTCCTCCAAGTTTTACACGAGCGCCAATCCGTTTAACCGTAGATTCAACCGCACCTGAACCAATGGCGTACCCAAGGGATTGATATAAATCATAGTTAACCAGACGGTAGCGATGTTTTGCTAAATAAGCCCGAAAATTCTGTACCAAGTGTCCCTTTCTTCCCGAGAGTTCCTCTAAGACTTCATCGATACAACCTCGCCATAGTGAGGTTTCTAGGCGTTTTAACTGTTCAGATGACCCCCCAATTTTGTGGAGATTTTCCACCAGATGATACCAATCCAGTACATCCCTTCGCTCCGATTCCGGTTTTAACTCACTGATGATGTTCCAAACTCCATCATGACCATCACCAACGGCGGTGATCATCCGGCTTAAGGATTGCTTATGTACCCAACTGATTAGAGCGTCATTCTCTTGAAAATAGGCTTGGCACACTGAATCATGTAGACTTACCGCTTTATAATCTCGCCATTGACAAGGTCCTGGTTTTTCGGTTCTCAAGCGGACTTTTCCCCCATCTACACTGAGGCTATCCACCTTTTGTTTACTGTCGGCGTGAGGAAATTCACTTTTTTGTACTAAACGATGGAGACTACTGTGTCCTATTTTGATGCCCATCATCAGTGCCAGATCTTGTTCGGCTTCGTCATAGGAAGACTTAGCACTAGCTACCCAACAACATTTGGTCACCACTGGACTTAACTGAGTCCTGGGCGCTAATCCTAGCTGCTTTGCCCGACGGCTATTGACTGTTACTATGCCGATACAGGTTTTTACTTGCCGTTTTTTTCCTTTGATTGAAGGCTCCCCTGAAGAAAAAAAAATGCGCCGATTTCTGGTCCGACCGTTTCGAGTATATGTTTTCTTGCAGCTAACTCGATCTGCTCAAAGCTTTGTAATTGCTCATTGGGAGTTTCCTCTTTTAAAAGTTTCGCTACTTCGCGCAGATGGTACTTAAGTTTTTGTTCTTTAGCTGGGGTCATAATGTTTTTGTCCTTGATGTTGGATTTTTTCACATTTTACCTTTTTTTGGGTTCCCATCCCTACTGTAACACAGAGTATAAATACTTAGGTCATTACTGGGATGCTCCCCGCCAATAGACCCTTCGGTTCTTAGGGCCTCCTGCCCGAAGTATTATTTACTGAAGTGATTCAACCGGCGGGATCTGGGTTCCAAATCTGAGAGTTTTGGGAGTGCGAGTATCTTGTTCGCTATTTTTCACAAATCAGATAAAGTTGCTACATACCTTCCAACCGAAGAAAATCTATTCTATCGGAGCGTCCACCACCAACAATAGTTCTCCCATCAGAAGAAATAGCACAGGCATTTAATTCCCCCTCACTGTTAAAGGTTGCAATCTCCTGACCACTCTCTAAATTCCAAACTTTAAGGGTTTGATCCCATGACCCTGAAACGGCGAATCGCCCATCTGGTGTAATCGCGACTGCCCGTACCCAGTAGTTATGACCAATCAGAGTTTTCAGTTTAACTCCACTATCAATATCCCAAACGTTAAGAGTCATGTCATCTGAAGCAGAAATAGCCAGTTTTCCATCAGGAGTAATGGCAACCGCACTTACCCAGCCGATGTGGTTCGTAAGAGTACGCAATTCAGTTCCACTATTTAAATCCCAGACTTTGAGAGTCTTATCTCGTGAAGCAGAAACAGCCAGTCGTTCATCAGGAGTAATAGCAATTGCGGATACATTAGAATGTCCTTGGAGAATATGAAGTTCATTTCCACTCTGCAAATTCCAAAACTTAAGACTGTTATTACGACATTCACAAATAACATTTTGACCATCAGCAGTAATAGCAATTATTTTCCCTAAATCCTGCCGCGTAATACTACGGAGTTCTTTCCCGCTCTGCACATTCCATATTTTGATAGTGTTATTTGAAGCAGAAATAGCCTGTTGTTTGTCGGGAGTAATCACCACGGTCGTTACGGAATCTTCATGCCCAGTTAAAGTAAGTATTTCAGTTCCACTTGGCAAATCCCATATTTTGATAGTACGGTCATCTGAAGCAGAAGCAGCTAATTGTCCATCAGAACTAATTGCGACTGCATTTATCCAGTCCTTATGCCCGATTAAAGCAACGTTTTCAGCATCTAAATTCCAAACTTTTATGGTATTATCAGAGGATGCTGAAACCATCCATTTTCCGTCAGGGGTAATGGCTACTGCATTCACAACTAAGGTATGTCCAGAAAAGGTTTGCATTTCTTGCCCTGTGTGTAAATCGTAGGCTTTAATATAAGAATTATTTAAACCACAAATAGCTAGACTTCCATTCGGAGTAATAGCTATGGCGTGAAAAAGATTGGTCTTTTCTAAACCAATGGATATTTCGGTTCCACTACTTAAATCCCAGACTCTTAGGGTATCATCATCAGAAATAGAAACTGCCAACTTACCGTCAGGAGTAATAGAGACTGCCCTTACAATACGATTATGTCCAATGAGGATGCTTACTTCGTTTCCGCTATGCAAATCCCAAACTCTAATGGTTTTATCCTCTCCACAAGAAACAGCCACTTGTCCATCAGGGTTGATGGCAACTCCATTCACTGATCCCGTATGTCCGATGAGGGTACGCACTTCGTCTCCACTATTCAATTCCCAAACTTTAAGGGTTTTATCCCCTGAAGCGGATACGATCAGTTGACCATCGGGAGAGATAGCGACTGCGTTGACGCCACTATCATGTCCTACCAGAGTCCGCCGTTCCGTTTTACTGTGTAAATCCCAGACTTTTAGAGTGCAATCACCTGAACCTGAAACAGCTAGTTGTCCATTAGGAGTGATTGCAATCCCATTAATCTTGTTATCGTGACCAGTGAGGGTACCCAACTCAACTCCGCTCTGTAAATCCCAGACTTTAAGATTGTCATCATCTGAACCTGAAACAGCTATTTTTCCATCTGGAGTAATAGCGACTGCTTGTACCCAGTCACGATGCCCACTTAAGGTCCGAAGCAAGGGTCCTCCTGGTGGTGTCAGATTAGATGTCAGCGGGCGCAACCAGGGATATTCTAATGCCTGTGTTTGAGCAAGCATTGCTTGAATTTCAGGCTTTTTAAAGGGCAGTAAACGACCCCAGAGTTGTCCTGCTAGTTGTGTTGGGTCATCAGTTAGAACATTGGCCCCTAAGCTAATTGCACTTTTAATTAATTTCAGACTATCTTTTTTTTCGTCAGATATCATGATATCAGGTGCTAAAGCTAAATCATAATCCTCAATTAATATCTGTGGTGTTAATTCATAAACCTTAGCTTCAATAAAATCAAAATCAGTCAAAAAACGAAATAATTTGTTGTTACAGCCAGCTTTTGCCATGTGACTTGGCAAGTCTTTTAAGGCATAATTTCGATTGTCATCAGATAAGCTGGCTAACCAATCAAATATCTTCATCATTATCAAACAACCCTTTTGTCAAACGATTGACTATTAATTGATTTATCCCTGGAATTGTCAGCCCTGTTTCCTCTAAAATGTCCTGACGGTGCAAAAAATCTCGAAAACTGGTGTGGTAAATGATATAGCGCTTTTGATGATCTTTGATAAAATTGTGTAAAAACTGTTTCCACTCATTCAATACAGGTTGCACGAGAGAAGCATTTTCTCCAGAAAATTCACAAATTTGTTGGCGAGAAACAGGCTGTTTTACCTCTCCTAAAATGTAGACAATTTTAATTTTAGCCTCGGGCAATGGATTAGCTCTCATTCCCATGCGTTGCCAGTGAAAACTATAGTAACTCTGTAGCCCTTGAGGGAAGCTTTCCAGAGTTAAATCTTTATAGAATCCTTTTTCAATGTCTAGCAGGACATAGCGCAAGTACATGAAATTGTTTTCACTTTTATTTGCTATATTGTCAATGAATACAACAATCGTTTCTCGGCGTTCGTCAATCTGCTGTCGTAGATTCTCACTGTCATCAACCCGGTTTTGGATATATAGGCGCACATCTCGCTGGCTATCAATCTGATAGTCTAACAAACTGATAATCTGCATGGGTGCGTAGGTTGTAAACGGCACATCTACATCCCGTCGCCTGGTCATTACGAAATATACCCCTTCGGGTAAATGAGGTGGCAAATATAAAATATTGGCATCTCTGTAGCTAAGGGAGTCAACCTCATCTAAAGCATCAATCGCAATCACTACAGGCTTACCATTCCTTCTTTGAGCTACTTCATCCAAAAGTTGCCCGAAAAATTCTCCATCTTGTGTTGCATTCGATGGTAAAGGGTCATAAGGAAGTTCGTAACGGGCAACCAGTTGCTTGCAAACATTTTCCAAGAATTGGTCTGCGCGATTAAGCCCTTGCAGTTGGATGTTAAAATGAGCGATGCACCCAGTATCTTGCACGTACTTTGCAAGGATGGCGCTTTTACCCTGCCCGGGGTCACCAATAATAGTGAAGTAGCCCTTTTTGTTTTCTTGTATGAAGGCTTGTATGGTATCAAACACGTACTCGCGTCCAACGAAACCTTCTGTTTTGTCTTGGATTAGTGACTGAAACTGGCTGAAAAAAGTTGATGGCTTCTGGATCGTGCGGATGAGGGCTTGCATAGCCTCATTGTTAAATTCTAAGTAAGTGCGATCGCCAATCTGAATATCCTTTGCTTCACCAATGTTGACGTTGTATTTGCCTAGCTGTGTTGCAACCTGTCCATCTTCAGCCAGCAATCCCTGAAGCAGAACAGCAATATCTTCATCGGTTTGCTGCCCTTTTTTAATTCGATTCAAAATTTGGTTGAGATTTTCAGAAATTGTCATTTGATACCTTTGTACCTTGTGCCTAGCTGAAAGGATGACCATAGGACTACAAACTCGATTATCTAAGAGATGTAGTTTGTAAGCTCCTTCAATAAAAAGGTTGTTTATGGGGGTAGAGTTTCATAAAAGCCATGCTCAACTCCTGGAATTTTTTATGGAATCCATCCATTTAATTCCCTAAAGTCTACCTTTGTCAAGGGGCAATTCTATCAGTTCTCGGACTTCAGCACGGGGGCAAAAATAATTGCATCCTTTCAAATAGTCGGGGCAAGGATTTCACGAAATCAAGATATGCAATTTATTTTGCTTGCCTGCTGTCACTTTCACAGTCTACCAATTCCGCTCTTTAAGTTTCTCTTGAGCTTCTTCACGTTCCAGATCTTTTTCAAGTAGCGAAATTTGTTCGCTGGCGAAAGCCCGAACCCTGAAATTTTTATCATTTAACCAAGGCGACACCTCTTTGATACGCCCTCTAATAAATTCAGATATTTCCCCAGCAATAATTTCATCAGGAGTAGTAATAATTGCTCTACGAATACATAAGCATACATTTTCATCCAGATTGCGAACAATTATCTCTCGACTTAAATCATAAAATTTTTGCCCTGAATTGAATTTATGTAAAATTTGAGCTACCGCATTTAATTTATTAACATCTCCAGAGTTAACCCATGCCTTTAACACAAAATACAATTTATTTTCTAATCTGTAAACAAGACTTTTTAGTAAAGCAGGAGCTTCCCATTGGAGAAAAAAATTCTCCTCTAGCATCCAATTTCTTATCCGACATAAAATTTTAAAATATTCAGTTTTGGTTTGAATACTCTCAAAAATAAGCGACAAATACAAAGGGAATGCTTCAAAGTAAACATTCGTCTGTTCCTTTCTGTATTTAACTTTGATGCGATGTTCAATAAAGTCTATAACTTGCATCGGATGAATATTTGCAATGCGCTTTAAGCACTGTTCAACATCGTAAGTTAATTTAGGCAGTCGCTCAAAGTTCTGAACGATTTCCCACAAGTCTTGAGGGTTGTTGAAAGGCACTGCCCACTTATAATCGTTGCCACTTGGCCAGGATATAGTTTCTGCTACCTGATACAGAATCGGCTCCTCGCCACAAGCAGCCAGGGTTTTGAGCAACTCTACTGCTAGGGTAGGCTTGTAGGGGGCAAGCTGCTTTATGGGCCAAAAGAGTCTCAGATTCACCTCCGAAGATTGCTTTGCTACAAGTTGACACAGAATATCCCACTCTTCTTCAAGCTGCGGTTGGCTCCAATCAATGAATCGATAGCTCTGAGCGATCGCCATCCAAAGCACCGAATCGTCTTGTACAACCCAAGAGCGCACGTACTTTCTAGCTAAGTCGCTATCACTCAAATGTACTCCTGCTAGAACAAAGCCAATATGCTGTTTAAGTGCGAGGTTTTTATTTATTGTCTGCGCTATGAATTGTTGAGTAAGGTTGAGATGTGTTTGTCCAAAGATTACCAGAAGTTTATTAAGACCAGAAGTATCCTTTTTACCTCCACTGCAAGCCTGTTGAGCTATCTCCTCTAACTCTTGGATAGCCTGTTTTAGGGTTGAATAACAGAGAGCTTCAACGTACTCACTAATCTTTTGCTGTTTTTTCTGTTCGGCTGTCTGCCAGTCAAGGCTCTCATCTTCATCATTCCATCTATAACTACCAACAAGGAGACAAAAAAGCTGATAGCCCCTATGGTTCTGTAGTTGTTTCTGAAGATAATTTAGCTCTCTTATTGGATACTTGCGGAAGTTTTTAGCCTGCCACAGCCATTCCATTACACAATCTAGAATAGGAAACTCTGCATTCTGGATGACAGTTTTAGAAAAGAAAAGAGCTATTTTTGCACAATCGGTTTGTAGTTGCTCTTGTGTTTCATGCGAAATAGGCTGTTCGTTTTGAAAATAATAAGTTGCTCTACTGATTGCTTGAATAATTCGCAGTCGAGTTTGTAAATTTGGTATTTTTTGATAAGCCGTATATAAAATTTCTAAGGCTTTGGTGCGAATCTCCCTAACAGATTTTGTAATTTCAATACTTCCCGAGTAAACGATTATAGTATGTGGCTGAATTGGATGAATTTCAGCGCTACTTAAATTTATATTTAGCATGGGCTGAATCAATTCAAGACATAAAGGAAAATTTCTTAAAAAGTCTTGCTTCAGCCAACCACTAACTAGAGTAAGAAGTAATCCTTGCACACCATAGGGTTTACGGGGTTTAAACTCAGCTATTTCAACCAAAGATTTTTTGGCTTTCTCTCGAACGGGATTATATTTTTTATTATCGGTTTGATATGTAGCTAATTCATAAAGATACTTAAGTGAATCCTCTAATCCCTTCCCATAAATTGTACAATCTAAAACTTCTACAGTTTTACTCAAAACTATTTCGTGTCCAATTTCATATGAACCCCAAAATTGGTCTTGAATAGATTCGGATGGGAGTTCAGGACCCTTAACAATAGAATCTACTATCAATAAAATTTTATCAGGCTTAAAGTAAGCTAAATCTTGTATCCAGTCTAGTAGATCCAACCGGAACATATTACCTTGATGCTTAATTTGTTGACGCAATTCATCTAGTTTTCGATTAAGGAGTAAACCTGCGTCAGGCGAATCATCTTTTAATTCGGTTTCAGCCAATTTTAATTCGGCTTCAGCCAAGTTTTTCATAATTTCCCTAGGTTTAAAATTAAAGAATGGTTCTATAATTTGTTTTTGATAGTCGGACTGCTTAGTCGTTAGTTTAAAAAAATCTTGTACTATTATATGATCAGCTAAAACCTGAGAGGCAATTTTTAAAGTATTCCCGTATCGCTCTACTAAACCCGATTCTACTAACCGAAATACAAACCTTCCTTCGTTAATTGGAGAAATCCCAACTATTTTATGAATTTTTTCCTGCAATTCCTGTTCATCTAAATTTACACTACCCAAAGCAGCAAGAATTTGCAGATATAGAATATAAATTTGAGCATCATTTTTATTTATATCAGCCTTGATTAAGTCCTGAATAATTTCTTTTAAAAAGCAGGTTAGTACCTGATCACCAGTCAGATTGATGAAGTTTATTCCTCCTTTATGTAGCCCAGTCGCGATCCCCGCAATAAGTGGATTTCCTTCTGCAATTCTGACAATGGCATAACGGATATCTTGGTCAGTGAGATTATAGGGTGAATTTTGCAGAATTTTTTCAATATTTTGTTTTTCTAGCGGTTTAACTTCTATCGTTTCAAATCTATTCCCCAGTAGTCCGATTTGAGAGATAAGCGAATCTTTAAAAATGCTTCGTGTAGCGAGAATAAGAGTGACTTTTCCAGCTAATTGAGGATTAACAATTACTTCGCGTAGTTGCTTCAGTCCACTGAAGCGGTGGGCATCATCAACTACTAGAATATGCTGTCTATCAGGATCCAGCGATGCAAGCTCCGATTCAATTGATTCTGCCTCATTGCGAACATAATATAAGATTCGTTCATTACCGACGGCTTCAGTGAGTGCCAGTAGTAAGCGAGTTTTCCCAAGTCCAGCAGATCCATGTAAAACGATAACTCGATTATCACTATTCAAGTATTGTTGAACTTCTTGCAGATTGCCATCTCGGCCAACAAGCGGAACTTGATAACTGGGAAGGGCAGACTGCTCCATGCGATCAGAGAATTCTGCATGAGTCAACAAGTTATGAAATTGCCTTGATTCTAATAACTCCAGCACAGTCTGACGGATAGCTTCAGCATCAGCGCCTTGATAAATACGATCACCAATCTGAAGATCTTTTCCTTCCCCAATATTGACGTTATACTTGCCTAATTGAACGAGGCCCTGCTCCACATTGTGGGTCATCACGTTACGGAGTAACTGCAAATCCTCTGCTGTAGATTCTCCTGCTACAATACACTGAATCACATAATCTAATTCAACGGTTGGATTAAATTCAGCAAGAATAGCACTGGTTAATTCCTGTCCTGCTCGTTGGAGTTTAACAACCCAATAATCCACACGACTCTGGGCATCCCAACGATTTTCTTCATCTTCTAGCAATGCGCCTGTAGCTTGGCCGCGACGAATAAACTCTTTGATATCGTAGGCTATGGCAGATGTAATTTCTTTATCTTGATAAAGTTTGAGTAGATCTCTGTGAGCATTTCGTAAAATAGCGAACGATGCAAAAGGAATTATATTATTGGAGGTTATAGAATCATCATTTTTCATGTAATTGTCCTCAGTACAGATGCTAGAGATTCGCCAACTCTTCGCAATTCATCACATAATTTATTCAAAGATTGATCAACTTGATAGAAGCGCTTACTTGGTGGATAAAGTTAAAACCCTGATGATCGCTTGTCGAATTGGAACCCATGTTTGACTTATTTGAGAGGTAATTAGGTTCATTCACAGTCATTCCTAATTTACTTATTAATAACATCGCCAATATGAATCCCCTTAGCCTTATGAATATTAACTATGTACTTTCCATACTGATGGATTACTTGAGCTATCTGGTTGATCTTCTGAATTGCCTCGGGTTTAGCAGCCTCCCAACCCTTATCTGGCAACCCCTTACCACCACGAAGATGGGCAATAATAAAGTCACCTGCATCCATGTCGAAATGAGGAGTTTGGTCGGCTCCATGCAACTTCCGTGCACTTTCAGGTACCGCTTTGCTAAGATGATTCATCAAATTAGATACCTTTACTTCCGTATCACCGGGTCTATTAGCGGCACCTTGTAACGCTTCAAGAAAGTGGTAAGTGTAAATACTCATTGATTCATCTTTCACCCAAGACTTCTCCTTACCTTCCGAGGAAGTAAAAATTACTCTCCCCATGCCTTGTTTAAGAGTATCAATCACCCCTTTCGATGGAGAAGTTCGCTCAAAATCCTTAAACTCTTCTAAAAGTTCAGTGTCCGCATCTTTAGAGGTTGCCATTCCTGCCGCATGACAGCTATCGATTACAACGAGCAGGCGTTCAGACTTAATCTGGCGTAATGCATCGGTTAAGGCTTCAGCCGATAACGCAGAGACTGGAAGATTAGAGAGTTTCACGTCGTGCTGTATCAAATAGTAGCAATTGTCAGTCTTGTTTAACCAACCATGACCTGAGTAGTAAACGAATATGGTGGATTTGGGGTCTGCTTCCGCCTTTTCCTTAAGCCACCTCAGTCCATCAAGAATTCCGCTACGAGTAGCCTCTGCGTCGTTCAGTACCCGGATATGCTCCTTACTATCAGGATAAGCACATAAATCCGGGTCAATCAGCGCTGCATAAATGGCTTGGGTGTCTTTAACCGTCACGGGCAGAGACAGTGGCTTATAGACCGACTCCCCAACACCTATTAACAAGGCATAGCCCTTATTAAATAGCTCAGTCATATGGATTACCTCCTTTCTTTTATAGGTTACATTGATTTTTGGCTGTTCTACTATTCTCGGTAGCGACTCACCCTAAACACTAAATAATTGAATTCCAGTGGTGAACTATCAGCTTTATGAACAATAATTCCTAAATTAGGTTTATAAATCCATTTATTCCAGTCAATTGTGGTTTCATCAGGAACCTGAACGGCGATATAATTACCTTCTGCCAAACGAATTCCCATTGCTGCGTCTTCAAAATCCAACCCTAGATAGAACTTTTGCACCGGGACATTTTCATTGCGTTGAGCAAAGGCTTTCACTAATCCCAGAGTCAGTGTTGTGAACGGAGTGAGCGCAGGTTGAGCAGTGGTTAATAGTTCCAACCCTGTTTTAAAGGTTGAAGATTCTAATGCAGATAATACAGCTTGATCTGCTTCATTTTTGACATTCACTGTAGAACATTCAAAGGCTACCCCCTGAGAACCTGCATTTAACCCAATGAAAATTGGGTAGCCTGTAATTCCCAATGATTGTCCGTTGGGGACTCGATAGGTTTGACTAAAGATTACCGATTCTTGAAAATCTGCTACTTGATTACGAGCAGCAAATGTCACCAAAACATTATGGACCCCTCCCCCTGGATATTTTTGAATCCGCAGGCGATCTAAACGGATGTTAAGGCGACTATTTTTAAGCGTGGGGTTTGCGGCGATTGTACTTGGATGTTGAATGACTTGCGACTCTATAGAAGAAGGTTCGCGTGGAGCAATATAACCAAATTGATGAGTAACGTATGACCAAGGCTGATTTTGAGCTGAATTGAAAATTTTCAATAAATCATCTATACCTTTTTCTGTAACTGTTTCTGGAAAGAAAAAATCAGGATCTTTCATCTGCTGAAGTTTATTGATAATTAGGGAGGGGTCCTCATACTCTCCGATAACTGGTAAATTTTGTAATAAACTTAATAAACGGTCGCTTACCATTTTGGCTAATTTCCAGTTTTTATAAAAGTTGCTCGATCCCACTATAGCGAACCTAAATCATTCTGGCATCAAGATAGCGAGCAAGATGCCCGCACTACAAGACCAAAAGGCTTGAATCCATTGTCAAACTGATTTAGACTGGCTATATAGCGAACCTAAATCCTTTTGAATTCGGGCTGGATCCAAAACCGAGGAGATCGCCCTCCATGAAA
Organism: uncultured Laspinema sp.; assembly: GCA_964442465.1. GTDB lineage: Bacteria > Cyanobacteriota > Cyanobacteriia > Cyanobacteriales > Laspinemataceae > Laspinema. Next base: position 24,735 of record CAYUEH010000001.1, read on the forward strand.
AGTTAGGGTTCGTCTAGTTCTGGGACTCGACCAGTAACCGTAATATAGACAGGAGAATGGAATCCTCAAAATTGAACCCAAATTGCTGATGGTCAGAGATTTTGTTGGTTCGAGGTGATAAAGTTAGGAGGCCGGTTCGTTTCCTATGGTTTGGGCAATCGCTTTTTTCCTCAAAGAGAAATCGCCTCTTTATTCACCGAGAATAATCACCCCAATTCCAGGAAAGCGATCGCCTGCTTCTTTCCCCCTAAAACTGAACTGCACCCCAGGGACAGAGGTTTACAAATCAGCCATGCCTTGCAAAAAGGGACTGGGTTTTCCATAGTAGCTGACGATCGCTTGCTTTTTAGCTCGGGTGGCGGCGACGTGCAGCAGGCAGCGTTCTGCGGTGATGAATCGCTCTTGAGAGGCTGGATCGGGACAGTTGTTGAGCAACCCTTGCAAAGGTAAAATATCGCTGTTTAGTCCGGGCATCAGGATATAGTCAAATTGCAGACCTTTGACTCGGTGCATAGTCCCAATCCGAATCCCAGCGTCTAAGGGATTGTCGGGCCGATCGCGCTGGATGCGTTTGAGGGGAAAGTTCAAATTTTTGAGGACGGATTCATACTGTTCCATGAGCGATTTGCTGCGAAATACAATGCAGGCACCGGATAGGTTGCGATCGCTCTGTTGGAGGTTAGCTAAAAATTGTTGTAAGTAGGCGACTTCATCATCAAACTTTTCAAATCCTTTAACGATGGGCTCATCTCCATGCATTAACGAGCGATAGTCTTGGAGGGAATCGAGGCCGCCATCGAGATCATCAATAGAAAGATTGGCGAGGATGGCGGTTGCCCATTTGCGGGTTTCGTCGGTGGTGCGGTAGTTGAGGCGCAGTTTTTTAGAGCGTCCGCGAATATCGATATCGCAGTGGCTCAGGGTGACGCTTTGGCCGGAGTAAATGCGTTGGTGAGCGTCTCCCACCAGAAACAGATCGTTGGGTTTGGGAGGGCCTGCAATCGCTCGAATTAACTCAAACGCGGCTTTACTCATATCCTGCGCTTCATCGACGATGACGGTTTGATAGGGTAGGGCCTCCCTTCCTTTGGCGTGAATCAATTGGATGGCATCGCGCATCGCATCGTTAGGTTCACGAAATCCTTGCTCTCGTAGCAGGTTGCGATATTCCTCAAACACGGTCCATATCGCTTGGCGTTGTGGGCGACTGAGGCGGGTTCCTCGACCCGTCCGACGGGCGCGTAAATAATCTTTGAGGGTTTGGCAGCCATTATTTTGGACAACTTCTTGCCATTCTTCGCGGTAAAAGCTCAGGGGCAGTCCAAGTTCGACGGGAGCCAACGTATAGGCTTGCTGCCATAATTCATCGGTTTGTTTGCTGTAGACAATGCGGGTTTCTATGCCCTCTTGTTTCAAAAAATTGGTGACCCATAAATCTAAATTTACCACCCGAATTCGCTGCATGAGCTCGGGGGAACATATCGTTTTGAGGTTGGCTTCAATGTCTACCGCTAGGTTACGGGTAAAGGTGGTAAATAAAATGCGATCGCTCGGATCGGTAAACCGATTTTGAACTAACCATTTGGCGCGGTGGATTGCGACTACTGTTTTGCCAGTACCCGCGCCGCCGAGAACTCGCATGGCCCCATTCCAGTCTCGTTCGACTAATTTGCGCTGGGTAGGATGCAGGAAAACGCGCCATTTCTCTAGAGGCGCTGCTAACATTTCTTCTAATTCGGTGTCATCCGTCACCACCATAAAGCGGCTAAGACTATCTTCGTTTTGCAGGGCAACTTCGAGATTTTCTGGGTCTATATTTTGTTTGGGTTTGGGTTTGTCAAGCTCTTGGAAGATGTCTTCTAAATCAAAACCTGCGGCTAACATTAACACAGCATCACTCGCCTCTTTGGGTAAATGGAGTAATAATTCTTCCACATCCTCATCGGTGATAACTTGGCGCAGGGCGGGAAGCAAAATTTCGGGAATCCCCAACCGCATCAAGTCGGTGTCGCCGATGGCATGAAACCGCCCGGTCTGGGGTTCTGTTTTGCTCTGTTTGAGCTTTTCTGTGGTGGCTTGGACTTCCTCAACGTCGATGATTTGGAGTGCGCCCGATACTTTGTTGACTTGGCAAACTTTCCGCCTCGCCCACTGATAAGCGTCGTCATGTTTGTCTACCCAAAGCAACAGATAAAGATTTCCGGATTCCGGTTTGAGAACGATCGCCCGATAATCCAGATCGACGCGGACGGATTTGAGGCGTTTGTCCCGGCTGTCGCGAATAGATTCGTAGTTTAAGCCGGAACGGGTGGGGTCTTGGCGGAACCGATTTATAAATTCTGAGACTTTGGCTTGAATTTTTCGGGGTAACTGACTGAACTGGGAAAAAAAATCATCGGCGATCGCTAGACGGATACTGTGCTGTAAGCTCATTTACTTATCTCCTGTGAGTCTAATCGTTTCCATGTTCGATAAAAAGTCTTCGATGCTGTAGGCTGTCCAACCGGCTTGAGTGAAAGCTTCCGCATCTTCGGGTGCGACTGTGACGGCGATTTTGGCCTCTAACCAGGCGAGTTCGGCCATTGCTACAAAAATTCCTTTGTCGTTTTCGAGTTCGTAACCCGCTTCTGGAACGCTCCACCCTTCCTGACTCATGCGCTCAATGGCGGGCAATAACTCGTCTTCTACCGTCAGTTCCCGCAATTGCTCCCACTGGTGATCGCACTCAGATGAAGCATTTCCTCCGTGAGACGAGGTGGTTCGCGCGGTAGAGGGAGTTATACCCCGTTGATGACCTGTGGTGGTGACGGCATAACTATGGGGGAGAAACTGATACAGGTTGAGCGATCGCAACGCTTCTTGCCACTCTCCTTGTTGTTCGTTGCGATCGCATAAGGCTAAATCGTCGAGGTGAATGCAGACGAGGCTACTATTCGGGTCTAGTTGGCGATGGCGGGCTAAATCTACCAACGTAAAAAGGGTTAAATGGGTTGAAATGTTAACCTGGCCCCCCATCAGTTTAGGTGGAACCTCCCAAACCTCCATCGCTTCTGGGGAGAGTGCCGTGCGAATATTATCTAGGGTTTGTTCGGGAGGATTCCCCTTGGTTTGGGCGAGGGTTCGCAATAGCGCCCATTTTTGCCATTGCTGACTGTCCGGTTGCGCTAAATAATGCATCAGCCACTCAAAACTTCGTTCTCGTTCTAATGGCTGCATTTTTTCACACTGATACTGCTGATAAATCTGTTTTGCCCCTTTCTGAAATTGGGGATTGTTGAGTTCGGAACTAAAGCTATCCGGGGGTAAACTATTGCTGATGCGATCGCGGTTGATTTGTTTCATCACATCGTCCCAGGTCAACGACCAACACCAAAATTGGCCACTGCGGAGGATTGCCATGCGTTGCTGAAAGTCTTCGGTGATGCGATCGCGATGATATTCCCAGCCATCGGTAAAAATGACGATGGGGCGACTGGCAACGCGGCTGGAGGCGGGACGGATCACAAAATCGGCGCGCGAGGGAATCTCTACCCCATCCAGTTCGTTGAGGTTAACTTGGGTTTCGATGGTCCAGGCCGCATTTCCAATTTTGAGATAGTATCGGGTTGTGCCGTTGAAAATTTCCGACTTAAGTACCGACGTTTCTGGAGCGTTAAGACGACCACTCCAGCGCCGAATCGCTTCAATAAACCGCCGTTCCAGTTCACTTTCAAAGTTGCTGTTAATCCGAATCGCGGATAATCCTTTTGAGGTTTCTTTCAGTTCGGGCCAGTGCTTGAGTAGTTTGGTTAACAACTGGGTGGCGGTTGTCCGGCTGGTACTATCTTGGTAAAAACTATTGCGATAGGCAAATAAGCATTGATAGCAGCCATCTTCATTCCGTTCTTTGCAGCTACAGGTGATCATAATTCTCAAAGCCTGTTGAAAGACATCTTCCAGTTCTTTGGGATTGCGAATCAGTTGTTTAAGATAACCTGTTCCACCCGGGACGCTATCGAATAAGTACAGAAAGGATTTGCGTAAGTTGGTATCGGGTTGGGGTTCGTCACTGATGGTGGTCCGCAGATGATCCACCTTACCGCGAAATTTATGTTTGAGTCCTAATTGGAGGGCGGCGATAAATGAATGTAACCCTTGGGTTGTCCAGAAACTTTCATCGGGCATCAGCAAGCGAATCGATTCGGATTCAAACTCGCGATACAAATACAACACATCCAGCAGTTTCGCTTGTTCGGGTTTATCGCGCCATTGGCAGCTAATCGTGTGATCCTGGGGTTTAGGGGAATCACCTTCAATCACTTTGCCACAGCTACGACAGACTCGAAACCCTCGGGTCGTAAATTTTTTCGCAGCAATTTCTACAGCTTCCCCAGTAGCGAGGGATTCTCCTAAATTGATTTCTCGGAATTTGGTGCGCGAGATATACTCAAACCCGAACGGAAATTCGCGATTCTCAATCGCAAAAGTTTGTTCGCGAAATTCTGGGGCAAAATCGACTAATAAATGTCGCTCAAAAAAGGCAATCGTGCGGTCTTCACTATCGTCGCCAAATCGGCTATTTTTATCTGAAGTGGTTGCCATCACCTGCCGCAAACGTAACATTTGCTTCAAACGACCCCGATCGCTCCACATGACATCCCCACATCGGGGGCAGCTTTTTTGATGGGCCTCCGGTTGAAACGATTCGGTGGCGTAGTTACAATTGCGGCAAAGTCGCCACTCTTGTGGTTCGGAGAGTTTGAGGTCGATTTGGTCGATTTTCACCCGGCGACCTTCTGCATAAAAAACGCCACTGGGAACCAACTCTCGAATCGCCACGGGACTGGGACGTTCGTAACTCAGGGTGAAGGTATCGTACCGTTTGCCATTTTTCTGTTCGCTGTCATTGAGCTTACGCCAGAGAATTGAGCGCAGGGTGACACCTGCTTCCGGGAACGAATAGTTGGGTAAGAGTCCTTCGTCGGTGAGAAAATTAAAGATATTTTTTTCATTAATCTCGCGGATTAAGGCCCGAAATCCGTCTTTTTCCCGTTCCATTTCATCTAGCTTTTCCGGATCTTGAAGTGCTTCCGGTTCGGCTTTTAGGGCTTTAATTTTTTTGGTAATAGTGGTGATTAAACTGTGGAATCGGGTGCGTTCGCCTTTCACTCCCTCTAAACGGTTGAGGATGCGCCACCCCAGTCCCCCTTCCTCTTCTTGTCCCCGTTCCATAACTTCGCGTAACTGTTTTTGGGTTTGGGGTTCAATGATGGGGGAGAACAAACATAAAAAAGCATTAAGCAGTTCCCCTTGCCGGTCTTCGATGAAGGTAAGCCAGTTGTAGGGAAATTGAGTTTGTTTTTGATTTTGAATCGCATTCAAAATATCATTGAGACGCGGTGAAAAATTTTGGGAGGCAACGCCTGTGGCGACCCAACTATCCAGACAAAAGGCGGTAAGTTGACGTGCTAAAATATCTGAGGCATTTAGATAGCATCCCGAGGCCTCTACACTACCTTCTAGCATCTGCGCGGGGTCGGCGTAGAAAAATAAATCGTGGGCCTTGCCATTGGCCACCACTCCCACAAAAGCATTGCCATCACGCCGTCCGGCGCGACCAATTCGCTGTTGAAAGTTGGCTAAACTGGGAGGGACGGAGCAGAGGAAAACCGTAGACAAATCGCCAATATTTATCCCCATTTCTAGGGTGGAGGTGGCCGAAATTAAGTTAGGGTCGCAGTGCCGATCGCTGTTGATGAAGCGCTGTTCTAAGCGTTCGCGGTTGTTGCGCTTGAGCAATCCTGTATGTTCCGCAGCGATTATGCGCCGGATTTGTCCCCGCTGGTACATTTGGCGGTAGTAGGCCAGACCTTGGCGCGGATCGGGGATATAATGTCCGCCACATCCTAATGTGCGACAAACTCGCGGGTCAGACTCTTTTTTAGCGGTGGGGGGCAGGGTAAACTGATGATGGCACCGATCGCAGGCGAAGACCGTTCCCCCGGGATGAATTTCGATCGCAGACATGGGAAGTCCCCAAGCGCGACCTTGACCGCAGGGATACATTTTCAGCAAGCCCGCTTCTACCAATGTATCTAACGTGGTGTGCAAAATATCGCCGATCTGCTCTTTCAGCAGCAAATTCTCCGAGGCTAACACTCGCCGCGTCCAGTCTTCGCACCAGGTACTTTGTTTCCCCGGATGCAACAGGCGCTCAAAGCGATCGGTTTTGGCAGAAGCATTGACGAAAAATTTCGGGGCGGGGATGGAGGGTCCCAGGCGCGGCATATAAGTAATTTGCGTCCACAAATAGGTATTGCCACCATCGGTGATATACTTGCCTTCGGTAGCGGGTTGCACGATGCCTCCCCGTTGGCGCAGGTGATGCAGCAATCCCTGGATAAATTCAGCGATCGCAGCAACACTCACTCCCCGCAACCCTTCGATTTCATTGCTAAGTTTGAACTGCAATGCTTTGATGCTGGTTTCCAGGCGATCGCCGTTAAAAGTGACACTGCATACCCCACTGCGTTCTAAAGAAGGCCCGATCGCCGACCGATGACCGAATTGCATGACAATTTCCCAGACCAACCGTTCTTTGAGCAAATTGGGCAAGCTGCTATTGGCCTCCAACTCCAGGCGATCGCTCTCAATGAACGCATCCCACTCCCGTAACCACTGTAAATCGCTGGGTAAAAAGGTGGCCACATAATTGGCCTTTGAGGGAATCTGCTGCTGCCAATAGGCGGGAAATCGTTCCACTAACTCCTGCAATGTCAGAGAACCTTGGCGATCGCGAATCAGGTGGAAAATCGCCGTCCGTAGGGTGGTGCGATAGGTACGAGCACCATAAAAACCGGCGCGGTGGGCAGCATCCTGTACCGAATCGGAAAAGGTCAGCAATTTTTTATCTGCATTAAACGGGGTTGTATAAAGGATGCCGATGCTGGCACTGGTGAGGCTGGCCGCCTGCGCCCCCAGAATCGATAAGCCGTTGGAATTGCCGCAAAATGGGCAGTCGCAGGTAGAAACCGCCTGGGGTTGTCCGTTGCGGGTTTCCGTGGTCACCGCCTCGGGAACCAGGACCGGAATTAAATTTATCTCATCTGCATGATTCTCCGCATGACAACTGTGACAAGATTTGGCACTGGGGAGATTGAGGGTGAGACAGTGACGACACAGTAAACGCATCTCAGGCCGATCGCCGTCGCCATCCCAGGGAAAGACAAACGAAACCAAGGGTTTGCGACTGAAAAACGCTTTGTAAAACCCGCGCAAATCATTGGCAATCAGTTTAGAAGCGGCAGAGGAAGGTCGCACTCCACCCCACCCGGTGGCTCCACAGTCGCGACAATGCATCACGGGTAAGGTTTTGGTTTGTTCTCTGACTTCTGGGTTAAGGTCATCGGAAAACAGTAATTTGGGTTCGGACTCCACCGACGCCACCATCCGCTTGAGTTCGCGAAACCACACCTGGACGCGCAAGGTTACCCAAGGCAAAATCGAGGTTTTTCCGTTGGGATATTGAATTTGGCGTCGGGCTGCCCCAACCAAGGCAAAAATGCTATCGAGGAGGAGGGCGCAATATTCCGGGTGTTGTTGGAGCGGTAAATGCAGACGACGACCGATGCGCTCAAGGAGTTGGTCATAAGTGTAAGACTGTTGGCTCAGAATCCTAATTAAATTGTGGATAATCGGCAGACTTTTGAGTTCCATCCCCAGTTGGACGCGCCAGGAATCATCGAGGGGGTCGTTGGCATCGGCTTGGGTGGGTTCAAAACTTGCGCCAAAACTGATTCCGTCGCTGTCCTCCTCCCAGGGATTGTGCAGCCAGAGTTTTGCTTGTCCTCGGATATAGGCTTCCGGGCTCTCGTAGCTATCTGGTTGCAGTGGACCCGTCGCCTCTAATCCGGGTAACGGCAATACATTCAGCAAGGCATCAGACAAAAACTCCGCAGCGGTGAGGCGGTCTTCTTCGACTAATGCCCCATCATCAAAGGGTTCTTGGAAAATGGTCTGGGCGTAGTGGAGGATATCACCGCGATCGCTTTTGCTGCCCAGGGTGGCGGAAGTCCCCACGCAGGCGAGGTGATTTTCGGGGGTTTGCAGGCGATGTTTGAGGCGGCGTAGCAGACAAGCCAGGTCGGTTCCTTGCGCCCCATCAAAGGTGTGAAATTCATCCACCACCAGATAGCGCAGGGTTTCTGGTTGGTTGTCCCGCCATAATTTTTGCAAATCCGGCTGAATTAATAGGTAATCCAGCATTTTATAGTTGGTCAGCAGAATATCTGGGGGGGCTTCGCGCAGGGTGCGTTTATCGGTGATAATTTTTTCGGCACTCATCCCCGAGGTCGGAGTTTCGTCTTGGTCCCCCACATACAACCCCGCCGTCACTTTTCCTGCGAGAGAAAGAGTGTTGTGAATCAATTGGGCAATACGTTTGGCTTGGTCTGTAGCCAGGGCATTCATCGGGTAGATTAAAATTGCCTTGATACCCGGTTTTCCTTGCTGTTGACGACAATGTTCTAAAAGGGGCATCAAAAAGCACTCGGTTTTTCCCGAACCTGTCCCTGTGGCGATTAAAGTGGACAGGTAATAGGGAGGGCTGAGACGATTAAAGGCCCGTTCTTGGTGCAGAAATGGGGTAAACCCCAGGGGAATTTCTGGGAAGTAGTCCTTACCCAGGCTACTAGGACGAAACGGCAACCCCAGAGAAACGTAAGGACCGCGATAGAGATTGGGCTTTTCTGATAAAAACCGTTCCATCAACCCTTGAAAACCTGCCGTGGTTGGGCGAAAGGTGGTATAGAGATAATCTTCGACGCAGTTGCGGATTTGGGTGGCGACAACGGAAGGGATCATGGGCTGTTTGGGGGTGGGGTTGATTAGAATTGCGAACGGCGTGGGGGAATGGCCCGGTTAAGTGTGGGTTTGAAAATAATCCCAGGCAGTACGATAATCTTCTACTCTGTCGCATTTGGCAAAGGGGGCGTGATAAACAATCTGGCGCTGGATGGGGCCATCCGGCAGGGTGTCGTCTTCGATGGTGACTTCGACAGTACCCGTTTCCATATGCTGCACGTCTTCCCAGCCGATGATCTCTTTTTTCTTGTTGCCTTTGCGGGGTAAACCGACGCCAGTTAAGCCTTTGCTAGTAGTGAAGACGATCCGCCCGTTCATGTCAAAGTAGGTTTCCCCTTCGTACTGCTGCATCAGCGGGAATTGGATGCGGTAAATGGTAATCAGTTCGTCTAAAGTAAGTCCCAAAGCCATTGCTGCCAAAACGTCAATTTCGACTAATGCTTGACGGCGATCGTAGTCGGTACGCAGGGCATTGTGACGCTGCCAGTGGGGGGTGAGTTGGGCGAAGAAGTTGGCGGTGAGGCGGGGGTCATCCGGTTTCGTCCAGATGTCTTCCTTGAAGGTATCTTGCCAACAGTCTTGCCATAATTCGCTGTAGTAGGTGGTGAGGCAGTTGAGGGCGAGGGTGCGAATTTGTAAGGCAGGTTTGAGTTTAAACTTTTCTGGAATAAGTGGGAGAAGTTTTAAAATGTTATGATTTGCATGACCCATTCCCGTTGTTTTGACAAAAAAATCAACCAGAAGGCTTATCCCCATTGCCAAAAAATCAACCGCTTGGATTGTTTCTTGGAAAGTAGTTCCCATACAAGTATTAACATGACCAATGCCTTTAGGTATCATTGCAGGAATAAAAGTTCTTTCCCCAGATTGACTCAACATCTCTCGACTTACAACTCGATAAAATTCGGTTACAGATTTTTGGTCATCCCAAGGAACACAGGGAATCCGGCGACGGTATTCGTCCTCGGAACAGTCGGGGAAGTATTTCGTGCGCGGGAGATAATCATCTGGGATTTGCGTTAAGTCGAGAGCATCATAAGAGCGATTGGTATTACAAACTCGTCTGGGAGTTTGATAAATTGGGGTGCCGACAAAAAAGATAGGAGCAGAAAGGATTAATTTTTCCGGAGATTTTGGAAATTGAGTATCGGGGCGAATAGTATGGTCTTTTTGTGCATTCGTTTCATTCCACATTTGCAGAGTAAAATATTTACCCTGTAAATTTCCTAGCCGCTTTTCTTGCTTTGCAAACTTTTCTAATACGCTGACTAAATTTTGAGAGTGCAACGCAGGTAAACGGGCTTCTGCTGCGGGTGTACCTTCCGAATCATAAAGTGTTGCAAATAGTTGCAAGGTATTTAGATCGATGCTTATAATTCTTGCTGGATGTCCTTGTGTCTCCCATTTGCCCTGATCGTCTTTAATCCCTGGAATTAAATTTTTACCGGAAGATTCAAAACATTCGGATATTGTTTTAGGACTAAAGATATTAGCAATATGAACAAAACGAATAACGAAAGTTTCATTGCAATCCAATAAATTTTTGTATATATTAACACTATATCTAGTATGATTGTCTACATCTTTAAATAAATGTTTTTTAATCTGGTTTTCTATTTGAAAATGTGCTTTTAAATAAGAATAGATAGCTTTTCGCAGTTCTCCCCCTTTCGGGTCGTCATAAACTCCCTCTGGGTGCAAAAACCCCGACACACCCGCAGGCTTGCTAAATGTCCAGGCTTGCGGGAGAAAACACTTAAATAAATTCGATTTTTGTCCTTGCAACAATGGATAATTTTGCATCGCATTTAGGAAATTTTGAGTGGCGTGTGACTCTTCATACTCCTGAAAATATCCCGGTCTCAATCCCGGATATTGCTCAAATAATTTTTCGCGCCGTTGCGCCAACTCAGGAGCCGATAATTGGCGAATCACCGTCAGAGGGTCATAATCTCCCAAAATATCTCCCTCTTGCCACTCGATTTTAATCCAAGGGGGATTTCCCACCATCAAATCGAAGCCGCCATTCAACTGAAAAATATCGGCAAACTCCAATTCCCAATGAAAAAACCGATATCGTTCCGCCAACTCCTCCACTAACTGCAACCGGGGATTAAGTAATTTCAATTTATCCAGATTGACAAATCCCCAAGTCGTGAGAAATAATTCACCTTGTTGCGGTTCTTGAGTTTCCGGAAATAGAGATAGTTGCTGGACAGCCGGAACCAACATCTCGGTTTCCCCCAAAATTGCCCCCACATCCTGCAAAAACTCCTCACGGCTGGGTAGCTGTTGCGCCTCCATCACCGGCCAAAACCACAACGCACACCAATAATCCATCACCAACTTGAGACGACGGTAAGCAAAGGAGTTTTCTATGCCTTGTGAGAGTTTTTCCTGAGCATAAATTTTATCCTTTTGTTCCAGAGGCGTCTCCCGCTTGTTCTCCGCCTGCTGTCCCCAGACCGTGAGACTATCGGTGGTCCGTTTCCGAATCGCTGCCATTTCCTGGGCGTAGGATTCCCAAAGTTTGTGAATCCGCTGGGACAGAACTATCGCATAGTCTGCCTGTTCTGCGGTACATTCAGCCTTACAAAACTCTTTCTGCCATTCATTAATCTGTTTGATGGCATCGGGTTCGAGTTGTTTGATGACTTTATCCGTGTAGTTCGCCATGCCTGGATCGCCCAGGAGGAAGTGAAAAATCCCATTCTTGGGTAAATCTTGCCCCAGGGGAATCCGTTCCGGGTTAAACTCATGCCACTTTGCCACTCTTTTTTTCGATCCGGTGACATTTTTGCGCCGATAAATTTGCCGTCTGGCCCCTACCAACGAGTTACCGCAATGTAACTGTAAGCCAAACCAGGGAATAAAGATTTTACTGGGGTCGTTGACATCGCCATAGATTGATTTCAGCCATAAGGACACCTCTGCCAACTCCATTGCCACCGGGTTTTTATCGATACCGAAGACATTGCGATCGGCCAGCAGCATTCTGACCTTTTGCTTTTCCATTCTGACGCAATCGTGGGGAATCCGCTGGTTGAGTTCCGATTGCTTGCGTTCTAAATAGGCTTCTGCCAATTGGTCGATCGCCTCATTCAAAAAGGCTGCACTTCCCATCGCCGGTTCGCAAATGGTTAACTGTAAAATATCGTCGGCAGTTTTATCGGCCAATAATTCCTTAAGGGCATATTTGACCAAACATTCGGTCAAAGACTGGGGCGTGTAGTAACTGGCACTTTTCTGGCGATCGCGTCCCGCCAACCGAAACAGAAATTTCCCCTTTTCATGCTTGCGGGGGGCTTTTCCTGTAAGCGGATCCTTAACTAACTCCGATTTTTTAAACTCATCCAACCGATGCGCCGGGACAAAATAGGCAATCTCTAACTCGCTGCGTTCCTCAGCGTCATCGGCAGGTTTTACCTCATAGAGGTCTTCTTCGGCAAAAAATCCCGACAAACTCAACAACCCTTCATACACTTCCCCTAATGGATTAGGCTTCAAATCGGCATAACTAATCCGTCCTCGACGCCCCTTTCCTTCCCGAGAAAGGGACATTAACTCCAATACCTTCCGGAAGACTTGATTGCGGAATTTGACCCCATTGAGCATTTCTGTCCGCTTCGGGTCAAATAAATGACTTTTGAGGGCGGGTAAGCGGAAGGTGTTGTAAACGATCGCGCGATCGGATTGTTCTAAAAGATTGCCTTGCTTGGATTTCTCCTCGGGATACCCAGACCACAGTAAATGGAATAATCGACGGATGGAAGTATCGATATAATAGCCGTCCGCATCTTCTGTAGAGAGCAACTCAACCTGCTCTAAATCGCGCAGGGTTTCCAAACTGTACCCTTCCCGGTACACATCCGACCCCATTGGCACATAGCCCAATCCGGGACGAGCTTCAATGTAAAATACGAACAGCAGCCGATATACCCAACGCAAACATTCGATTTTCAGCTGGTTGGGGTCAATTTTCCGTTCCCCCCGTTCCTTTTGCGCCTCACTCGAAAAAACTTGTTTTTTGCTAACCCGGCGTCGATAGTCAATGACCTCATTGCCCAACAGTTCGATCGCCTCGCGCAGCGCAAACTTCAGGTCTTCGGAGACACTATAGGCGTGGCGGTGGCTATTTTCATCCAGAGTATCGAGTAATCCCGCCCCTTCCGCTGGACATATCCGATCTCGGTGTAACAGGGTCGCCGCAGCTAGAAGCGAATCGCGATCTCGTTCCTCCAGCAGTTGCGCCAAATCGAACCGCAGCAACCGGGAAGCATTCCACTTGTGTCGATTAATCAATATCATTTGGTCAATACTGATGAGAATCACCCAATCCGGGGGTTTATCCTCAGCAAAAACACAGTCCGTCAGCAACTCTTCCAAACTCAAATCTTCCAACCGTTCCCCATCACTCGCCTCTAACCCTGGATACTGGAGCGGATCCAACGTCAGAGAGAGAATATCCAGGGGTTCCGAGCTCGGATTAAAGCCAGCGATTACCCACAATTGCGGCATCCCGTTACTGCGGGTAACGGCAGCGACCACAGGTAACAGGCGATCGTCCCCTAACGCCCGAAGTTGCGGCTGCCATTCATACCCCAAAATGGTCAAAACCTGCTGGAAAAATTCCTGTTGCTGGTGGAATCTTTCCTGGGGATCGCCCATGCGGGCTAATTTATCTCGCAGACGAAAGTAGTCCTGACGCAAACTCAACAGTGCTTTGTCCGGTGTCTTTTCCTCCGCAGTTTCTTCCCCTTGGGCGATCGCTCCTTTGAGGTCCTGGGTCAGGATAGCATCGAGGTAATGCGCCGAGTAGAACTCGTTTTCGTTAGCGATTCCGATAAGGGGCATAAACGGGTTTCAACAAGTAGGGGTAAGACACAGAGGGGTCCGAGGCGACTACGAACGCAGGACAGCAATTAGTTTGAGGTAGGGTTCCGTTTCCGTCGTCATGGATAATTCTACCCAATCGCGATAGTCTTGGAATATTTTATCAATCTTGGTCCGTTCCTCCTGGTGTCGCTGTTGCTTGATTTGGTGGGAACGTTTATCTTGCTCAAGCCGAAGTTCGAGTTGCTCGTGATGATATCCTTGGAGGCGTCCAAGGCGTTGCTTTTGGTCTTCCAGCTTCGGCGTTAACTGCCTTTGAAATTCTTGGCGTTCTTTCTGCAAGTAAATTCGCGCTTGTTCGATCGCCTGGGAACGCAGGGGAAGCAAATCTGCCACCTCCAGAGTACCAGGATTCGGAATCGAATTCTGTCCCAGTTTAGTCCGTTCCACGGTTCGGGCAAAAGGTTCAACACCCTGAAACCGACCGTTCTCAAACAAAACCGACACCCAGCGATTGAGCACCGGCGACCCTCGACGATTAGGAAAACTGCCAAAGCAGATAAAGATTGCTTCTTGCGGACGGATTCCTTGGGAAAGCTGAAGCACTGGGGCTTGATGTCGTCCAAAATAGAACAAACAGCGGTCAATCGCCCATTCCACCACCGGATGCAGTTGCCACAGATACTGTTTACCAGACCAGTCCGCATCTTGGCGGCGGGCTTCTATCATGGCTGCGACAATCTCTTCTGGGCGATCGCTTAAATGGAGCAAATCGGTCTGTTGGGACAGAATTTCTTTAGGCAGGCGATCGTAACGGGATTTGAGTTCTTGGGGGAGTTGCAGTTCGATAAACCGCTCGGTTTCATTAATATTGAGGTTGGGAATCGCCTCAGAACGCGATCGCAATGCAGCCGCCGTAAAATCAAACATGGAGGGAAACAGACTTAACAGCGTTCCGGTTTCCACCGGCGGTTCTGAGGTGGAAGTTTCCTCGGCAATAAAGGTTTCTGGGCTTTCAAACCAACTAAAAATATCCGCTTCTCCCCCACTGGCTGCATTGCGATCAAGGGTCTGGGAAAATTCATCCGCAGAAATGCCGTTGGCGATCGCTTCAGCGGTGAGGGCTTCTTCGGCGTCCGGATCGAAGACTCCCATAAACACCGAAGGATCGCCAATATTTTGGATCGCCTGTTCATCTTTCACCAACAAAACCTGAATAATCCGCTCTACTTCATCCATCCGTTCTACAGTGGAACGAGTCAGCAGATACCGAATTTCCGGCTGTCGAGTTTGTCCGTAGCGATCAATCCGTCCGTTGCGCTGTTGCAAGGTCATCAACGACCATGGAATATCGAAGTGAATCAGTTTATGGCTGAGATAGTGCAGGTTTAAACCTTCCGAGGCGACTTCCGTGGCAATCAAAATTCGCACCGGCGAACTTTCTTGCCCGAACTGGTCTACTATGCGAACTTGGTCTACATCGGCCATCCCCCCATCCAACCGGGCGATCGCCTCCGGTTTCAACTTTAAATCTTGCGCCAACTGGGTTTCCAGGAACCGCAAACTTTCCAACCGTCCGGTAAAAATTACTAAGCGATCGGTTGTGTCTTTCCCCTTCCACTGAAAATCGGTTTTAATCAGTTTCAGCAGTTTTTGATACTTAGAAAAATCCGATTTTTCTACGGCTTCCAAAGCAGTCGCCAACTCGGCTAACTCTGCCATGTCAGCGCGATCGCCTTCGTCAATGCCATCCTTTTTTTGCAACCGCCCAATCCGATTGTTAACCGTTTCCAAGCAAGCTGCTGGACTCGATAGCATCGCTTTGAGCAGGGTCGTCTTAAACAGTTGTCCCGCTTTTCGCTGTCGGTCAACACTGGCTAACTTTAAATCATGCAGTTGCTGAAAGACCCGTTCTTCCGCCCCAGAAGCCACTGCCTCCACTGCTTCCACATGACGTTCCGGGATATTTTGTTTGAGATCTTGCAGCACATCCTTTTTAAACCGCCGCAGGTAAAGGTCGCGAATGTCCTCTTTTGTATAGTCCGATTCATTCGCGATCGCCGTCGGGTCGATCATATTCATCAAACTGGCAAAACTTTCCGGTCTGCCATCATGGGGGGTTGCCGAGAGTAAAATCAAAGTATCGGAACGAGTCGCTAACCGTTCCGCTAACTTTGCCCGTTGAGATGCCGATTGTCCTTTCCCCCGACGGGCTACATTGTGAGCTTCATCGATAACAATAATATCCCAGTAGGCTTGTTCCAAATAACTGCGATATTCCCGGTCTTGCTTGAGGGTGTCGATGGAAATAATCGCGCGGTCGTAATAATGAAACGGATTGTGATTCCCTGGAAGCCGCGATCGTACCCGCTGAATTTGCAACGAATCCAACCGCACCAGCGGAATGGTAAACCTCAGCCACAACTCTTTTTGGAATTGGCCCATCATGGATTTGGTTGTGACCACCAAAATCCGGCGACCCTTCCCCCGCAGAATTAGCTCAGAAACCAAAATCCCACATTCCAGGGTTTTTCCCAACCCCACCGCATCAGCAATCAACAGCCGTTGCCGGGGCATTTGCAAGGCTTTACTAGCGGGAACGAGTTGATAATTGAGGGCATCCATCGCCGCTTGGTTTCCCAGATAAATCCGCCCATCTTCTGGAACCGTTTGTTTTAAATTGGCTTCCATAAACAATAAACTATGAACGTAACCCGAAGATTCATCGTTCACCAAATCCGTTTCTTCTGCCTTTAAAACCTGTAAATCTCCAGTTTTTTCTTCAATCTCTTTAATAAACTGGATGCGGTGGCCCCGCAAAAATTCCGAAACTCCCACCGCTTCAATCACGCGATCGCCATCAGAAGAAAGGGCAACGGATTTCACTAACCATTCGGCATCGCGGCAGAGAATTCGCGCCCCAGGCGCAATATCTAATCCCATAGCTTCCTAAGATTGCATGAAGAATTTAACATTTTTTTAAGGTGGCCCCCCAACCCGATGGCAGATTCATCCAAAGCGATCGCAGGGATATCATGACCATTGTCCCCCCTGCTTCGCTATCTGACAAGAAATTCAGCTAAATCACCAGGAGTCCTGCGGGTTTAGTTGACTCGGACATTTTCCTTAACTTTGCCTAACATACCCGCGATCGGTCGGACAACAACGCTCGCCGATTATGGGAATTCAGCACTGCCGGGAATGGCAACTGCTTCAGACCACCTAAAATAAATATCCGTTTTTCCCCCCACTGGCGGCATAGCGACTCATGTCTGTGCCTTGCCCAGATTTAGGTCGCTTTGGGGTTGCTATTGACGAACGCCGGTGCAGGTAAAAGCAGCCCAGTAAAAAGGGTCAGAGAAAGGTTTTGATTTTTGACAAGATTTATCTAAATTTTTGAGAGACAGATAAATTTGTTGGCCAATTTTAGCATAGTTTTTGTATTCTTCCTCACATTGTCGCTCGGCTAGAGAACCGCAGGAGCAAGCATCCCGTTCTGCCTTAGCTTTTTTGCGGAGTACGTCGGTTTTTTTAAGTTTCTGTTTCAAAAGTTCTGTGAGTTGGGGTTTATAAGTAGCAGCTAGGGTATCGCCTGTAAGTGATCGCAACTTAACTTGAGCTTGTCTGATGGCCTCTGGGCGATTCTTTCCTTGCTGCCACTCTTCATAGTAAAAAATTGAAAAAAGCGCCGTAGCTAAATCATCGACAGCCCAAAGTGTACTGATAACACTTCTGGCTCCCGCCGACAAAAAAGCTGTAGAAAAAGTCAGGATATCGCCAGTAATTTCACTCAATCCCAATCCAGTTTCGCAGCAGGAAAGAAATACATCCGACAACTGAGGGAGACGCCATGCAGGAGTCATTAGCTGACCTAAAGTAATGCAGCCATCTCCCAAAATTAATGTCGATTCTAAGGGATTGTCCAAGCGCGACTGGGCGTGGTGGCTAGAGTGGAGGATTTGGACGGTTTGCGCTAATTGTCGATAGTTACTAACCGTGGCTTGATGGCGACCTTTTAAGCGTTGATTGTCTGGGATACTATAAAGAATGGCCAGTTGCTCTCCTTCAAAGCTGGCGCAAGGCAAGTCACCCGTCGCATCTTCAATAGTGCCACAGTTGAGGTTGTTGCCGGGGGAAGGGCGCTGCTGACAGAATTCTAGGACTTGACAACTAGGTGCGTAACGAATCAAAAATTTGTCTCCTAAATATCGGTTGTCTCCGATGGGCAGTGCAGCGAAGGGGATTTGGTGAAGGGAAAAATGAGGAACTATAATCAGTTCGGAAATCCCCTCCAAATGCCACAAAATTAGGTCATTCAAATTTAACAGTTGTGCGATTTCATCTAGCATCCCCACCAACTCTTCTTTCCAAGAATCTTTATCGTGTACATATTGTCCTAACCAATTTTGGAGAATCGAGCCGTGCAAAGCCTCAAATCCTAAATCAGCACAACTTTGCAGAGTAATCTCATTTTGCCGCACGACAAATATCAAGGTATCGCTGAGAGTGGTGTAAAAGCTCAGAATGGCAGTAGTAGGTTTGTCGATAAGCTTCTGGATGGAATGAAATTCAAGAGGATTGACTCGAATTTGACCCGCAAGCACCGGATCTAAACGGCGAATTTGTTGCCAAATTAGGAGTTTTTCCGCTTCCAGATTAGCTATTGTTTGATTGTAAGCTGCTAGTGCTGCGCGACTGTTATCAAGTTTGCTGTTATCAAAGTCGTTACTGGGTTGATTGCGCCCTCGTTCCTTGTCAATTTGCTGCTGTAGCTGTTCAAAATCCTGTAAATACTGTTCAATCTCAGCCGGAATTTCTGCACTTGAGTAGAGGTCATTACTTGCCATTAAGTCTACAAGGCGTTTAGAGCGTGATCGCTCTACATATTCAACAGCTTTATCTAACTGCTTATTATTGATGCAAGCTTGCATGATGTTTGCATAAATATCGAGCGCCTCTTCCAGAATTTCTTGGCGGCGAAATTCAGAAGTTGCCCAAGTACGGCTAGTTTCTACAGCTTCAATCGCGATACCGTATCCCTCAATCGCTAACTGCCAATCTCCAACTACAAATGCTCTGTTTCCTAGCATTTGACCAGTTTTATGGCACTCAACTGGGAAAGCAGTGGGCGTGAAGACTTCCATTGCTTTTCGATAAGAGGCGATCGCCTTTGCGTTTAACCCAAGCATAAAATAGGGATAGACCAGATTCATTTGAGCCATAGCCCACCGTCTAGGAAACTCATCTTGGTTCAAGATTTGTAAGGCAGCTTGATGGGTGGCAATAGCCATTTCTAAATTCTCATTTCTATCGCCCTTAAGTCGATGAAAATAAGCGTTACCCAGATTCATTTGCACGCTTGCCCAATCTGCGGGAAACTCATCTTGAGTGTAAACTTGTAATACTTCTTGGTTAGCTGCGATCGCCCTCTCAACATTTTCTACCCGATCGCCATCAAGCCGGTGGCGGTAGGCAGAGGCAAGATTCATTTGAGTTTGTGCCCAAAGTTCCGGGAATTCTTCGCGGGTGCGGAATAACAGGGCATTTTCATAACAAGTAATTGCTTTTTCCAAGTTTTCCGCCTTGTCGCCGCAGATGTAATGGCTGTAAATAATACCCAGCTTGTTTTGGACTTCAGCCCATCCTTGCGGGTCTGCTTCGCGGGTACGAACTTCCATTGCAGCAACACCGGCAGCGATCGCCAATTCTGCATTCTCTAACCGATCTCCCCGAATTCGCTCGTGATAGGCAAAAGTCAATGTATTTTGAATCATTGCCCACTGTAGAGGAAAAGCTTCGCGGGTATATACTTGTAGAGCATTTTGGCAGCAGGCGATCGCTCGTTCTTGATTGTCGGCGTGATCGCCTTTACAACGACGGTTGTAAGTGTTACCGAGTAACATCTGACCAAAGGCCCACTCTTCTGGAGTAGATTCGCGAGTGAATGCTGTAGAAGCAATTTCGCAACCTGCGATCACAATTTCTAAATTATTAGCCTCCTTCCCTGGTTTTAATTGGTCGATCTGTAAACTTAAAACTACAATGCAAGCAGCAATTTTTTTTCTTTCTTCAGGGGGAATTTCCGACAGTAAAACATCGGCTTCATCTGGCATCTCCTTAACAAAAATTTCCTCAAATTGCTCTTGTTTACCGTCAAGCCGGATTTTTTGTACCCACTTGGTAAAAACTTCCTCTATGGGTTCTGGTTCAGCTTTCAACGATATAAGCTTTTGCGCTGTTTTAACAAAATACTTCTCAAGTTGATCTCGCTCATATTCAAGTAAAGTATCAAATCGAATTTTACCTTGATTTTCGGAAACAGATTGCAATAATTCAAATGGTAAATTAGGGCGAATTTTATATTGAATAAAATTCCATTCTTCGGGAAAGTCTTCTTCCGTAAAAACAATAGCAGCAACTTCGTAGCCTGTCTTAGCAATCTGCCGGTTGTTTTCTGCATTGCCTTTGGGGAAATCTTCAATCAGGCTGCTAAACTTGAGAATTCTTGCCGCTAAATAGATTGCTTCCTGTGGCCCTAATTTCGATAAATCCAACTGTATTAGGCTTAATCTTTCTACAAAATTGTTGTCCAGTCTATCGATATTTGCTTCGAGAAGCTGGTACAAATCTTGCGGATTATTTTCGCTTTTGGCAACGGTGTCTAAGACTTGAATAACAAACTGTGAAATAGAACTTATTTGCTGGAAGTTAACATTTTCTAATAAACCTAAAATAACAGGAGAACTTGAGCGCTCAGCATATTCTCTGGCTTTTTCTAGTTCTCCACAGTCCATGCAAAGCCCTACTATTTGTGCATAAGCAGAAATAGTAGAAAATTCTTGATGTAAAGATTCAGAATCACCCCGACGGTTGAGCATCTCTACAGCTTCACTTACAATATTAAAAGCTTCAAAAGCTTCAGCCTTTTTGGCAGTCGCCCATGCTACCTTTCCCAACTCAAGTCCAGTTTCGATGCGCTCTCTAGGGAACGAATCAGGGGTAAAAACTTTTAAAGCTGCTTGAAAACAGATTAAAGCATTAGCCAATTGTGCCAATTTGCGGTAAGCCAAACCCAAATTTAACTGAGTTTTAGCCCATCTTTCTGGATAGGTTTCGGGAGCATAAATTTGTAAGGCTGCTTGATAGGCTGCGATCGCTCGTTCCTGGTTCTGGATTTTGTCCCCTAAAATCCTTTCGCTATAGGCAAGACCAAGGTGAAATTGGCTACTAGCCCAATCGGCATCAGTGCGAACTTTTAAGGCAACTTGATAACAGGCGATCGCTTGCTCGAAATTTTGTGCGCGATCGCCTTCAACTCGGCGAGTGTAAGCAAGTGCCAGATTATTTTGCAGCCTCCCCCAAAGTTCAGGATCTTGATCGCGGCTAACGACTTGCAAGGCTTCTTCATAGCAAGCGATCGCATTTTCTAAATTCTCAGATTCATCTCCAATGATTCGGTCACTGTAAACAAGACCGAGGTTATTTTGCACCATCGCCCATTTTTGGGGAGAAGTATCGCGAGTGTAAATTTGCAAAGCATTGGTGCAAGCGATTAGGGCTTTTTCAAGGTTTTCGGAGCGATAACCCCTCCTCCGATGGCGGTATGCTGGAGCGAGATCGCTTTGAATTTTTCCCCACATTTCGGGTAAAGTCTCACGAGTTAAAATCTTGGCAGATCCTTCTAAACCTGCGATCGCAATTTCCAGATTAATTGCTCTATTACCCAGTGGAAACTGCCAGAGACTCTCGCATAGAGACCCCACAGCTAATGCGATCGCTTTTTTTAGGTTGGTCTCGCTTTTCAGGAGTGTGTCATCGCTCCAAAGACAGAATTGCCGTAAAAAATCTTCATTCAGTTCGTCTGAGATAGTGGCTAATAACAAGTAAACCGTTTGTCGGTCACTTAGATTTAGCAGAATTGTCCGCAATAGTTCCCACAATAAAGCAGGAGCTTTAACAACAGATCCTGTTACTGGTGTCCCATCTCTTCCTATGTAAGAACTGGATAAAAAATCAGCCAAATCAATTAAAAAATGAGCACCCTCAAACTCCCTCTGTCCTACCAGAATTGTAGCGACCATTTCCATCATTTCCACTAAACCCCCATCCACCAAGTCCGGGTGCTTCCTTAAAATCTTCAGTTCCTTACCGCGAGGACATTTGAGGAGGGATTTAATCAGATTGAAATAAGCTGTCTGGCGTTTGGTCGTTTGGGGATTTTTTTTCGGACCGAATCCTTTTGCCATATTCTTCACAGGTTACGAAAGAAATACTACAGATACCTATCAGCCATCCGTTCCAAAATTACGCAGCATCCCTCCATATTCCTGCTAACTTCTCCAGCAGTGCTTCGGCTAAATCTTGTAAATCAGTGTCGCCGCTATCGGCACTTTCACGAGTAAACTCCCCTCCTGCGGTACTCCCCGCTAACATCTCTCCCCCTGCGTATCGCCACTCGTACTCGTCACAAGTTCGATAAATACGCTCCAATTGGGCAACAATATTGCTCCGCGATTGAGTTTCTATCTGAGCCCGTACCTGTATCGCCACTGGATCGTCTGTTTCTAAGAAGGCGATCGCTTCTTCTAAACGAGTAATCTGTTCAATTAAATTGTCAATCGGCATCAGTTCTGCTACTGCTATTTGTTGCGGTGGATTTGAGCTATCGAAGCTGGGAGCAAATCCCAATAGTTGCACGGAGTCAAGGCGATCGCTAAATTGTACTCCCACATATCCAATCCGATTTTCTATGACTTCTTCGGGTAAAAATATGGCTATTTCACCCGGTAAAACTGGGCGGCATTCTAAGGAGCCAATCCCAGGAATTACCAAATCAGCGACATTGGCTAGCGCCGTTTTTACTGGATTGAAGCTATCGGAAGAATTCAAATCTGTTTCAATTTGCAGCCATTTTAAATAGCTGTGAACCGCGTAAACTGCCAGTGCATTCAAGTAAACTCGTTTTCCTTTTTGGACTGTACTTTGAACGGCTGCCAACTGTCGCGCCATTTCGTGAGCTTTTAATTCTAGCGGTACTGTTAACAGCGGTAGTTCTGCGATGTTCATGGTTGTGGTTCCTGTTTATATCCTAGAGTGCGGGCTATTTCTTGCAACGAGGGTTCACATTTTCTCTTCCAGTGAGAATTCAGAGTTGTGTACTTAACATTTAACTCTTTTGCTAACTTTTGAAACTTGTCAGGAGGGTCTTTTAATACTCTTCTCATACTGAGGAATTGGCAGTTACACTCCGGGTAAGAACGAGGGTAGCTATTTTTTAGCTTGCCTTCTGGATCTTGCTCTATGTAATGTTCGAGTTCGAGACCAATCCGCTGAGGGGTTTCTTTCTGAGCATTTTCAATCATGCCATCCAACCCGCTGAGTCTAAAATCGGGTAATAGTTCAAGCCGAGTTGTTTCCCCAGCATCCACCGCGAGCGGTGCATCTAAACTAATTGGAGCATTTGGGTTAGGAGAGTACAAATCTTGAATTCGCCGACGCAAAGTGCCGTTAATCCAGTTAACCAAACTTTTGGAAACAGAAGGCGGGCGCGGCTCAAATTTAGGAATCTCGCGACTAACCCATTCAAAAATACCATTGAGGGCTTCCGGATAATCTTGATGGGTTGATTTTTTGAGTCCTGGTAGTTGTTGAATTTCTAATAACAGCTTGTGCATGGCTGTTCGCCGTTTTCTACTGTTATCTGGATTTTGACGGATTTCTGTAATTAGAGTGCTTAATCGTTCATCTAGGTCATCCATACTACTTTTTTGAGGACAAGTTGGTAATTAGGTATGAAAATTTACGCTTGTGCGAAAATCTTAAGCTATTTTCTCATGTGGTTGAGTTCTTTGTGCGCGTAAATTCTTGCCGGGAGGAGGTCCCAGGCTATTTCCACGTGAATTGTTGCAACTGAAACAGGCTAAACGCAAGTTCGAGAGTTCGTTAGACCCGCCTCGGCTTTTCGGGAGTAAGTGTTCGATGGTTCTTTCTGATTTCTGCATCGGTTTGTTGCACCAGTGGCAGTGATTGCCATACAGTTGCAGGAGTTGGCGAGTCTTGCTACGTCTTGAAGCAGGGGACATAAAACTTTGGGAGATTCATGGCTATTCGGTGTTCATGTACTTATCAACCCCCTGTTAAAAATTTACGCAGCCATCGAAATTAGATCCCATAATCCGCAGACTTAATTGCTGGCTTTTTATTTTTTAAAACCTTTGCCCATAAAGGGTTTCAGCGATTTTATAAAAAATCTATGGGAACGATGGTGTTCACTCTTTTTGATTGCCAATATGACGATTTGGCTTGGGGCCGGGGTTAGTTGGAGAAAGTGATTCATCCGGCTGTAGGTTTCGGTGCTGGCTGATCGATCGCCCCGAACGAAGGGTCTACCTTTTTCCTCGCTAATAGGACCACTTGGTTTTGATTTGGGGACCAGGTGGGGAAAGCCGTTCAGTCCGGCTGTAGGTTTGGTACTGGCTAACCGATCTCCTCGAATCAATGGGCCCTGTACTCAACTGCTCCGAAGTTTTCAAGTGCTCATTTTGAGCACTTGAAATTGAGTTCATTCCAGGTCCCTCACAGGTAGCTGACTGCCTCAAAAGAGGGGGCCATTTTTCCGCTTTTAGTTCCGTGCTGAGTCAGTGATTGCCCAGGAGGAATGAGCCATCTTCTCCATCGCAAATAGAACCACTCTTGGGTTTGAGGGTATTGGGGGTGGTCGTTCAGTCCGGCGATCGGTTGGTAGCAGTTGAGTGATTGCCTCAAATGGAGAAGCCACCTTTTCCATCGCAAATAGGGCCACTCTGTTTTGAGTTAGGGGCCGGTTGTACTTGAGGTTTAGTCAGGCGAACGCTTCAATTCCATCGCCAATAGGACCAGTCTATTTTTAGTCAGGACCAGTTTTCCTGGGCGTTACTTTAGTGCGATCGGTTCCCTGTTGACTAACCGATCGCCCCGAAGAAAAGGGCCATCTTCTTTATTGCCAATAGGGTCACTCCATGCTTGGGTCGGGGCCAGTTTTGTTTGGGGCTCACTCAAGCGATCCGGTCAGTGCTGATTGAGCGATTACCCCAAATGAAGGAGCCATATTTTTTCTCGGGAAATAGGGGTACTTTGTTGTGGTGGGGGCATTTTTCCGGGGGTTTCAGTCAGGCGATCAGTCTTGGTGGCAGTTGACCGATCGCCTCAAACGAGGGGGCCATTCGTTCCAGTTCGGGATTGGCTGATCAAGCGCCGCGAAGGAAGGGGACATTTTCCGGTAAGACTAAAGGTACTGCCTCAAAAACCTGGGTCAAACTTTCTCCCGTTTAGAGTTTCGGCAAAGGCAAAATTTTAGAATGAAACAGCCCTACCTTTCCTGTTTAGACCTATACTACATTTAGTCGGATGGAATGTGGGTTAAAGAAAAGCCTGACCCAGTTTTATTGAATCCCCTTTTCAATCGCTTATCGAGTCTAGGCTATATTCATCAGCATTCCTCTGGGATCCGCCCCTTATGCGAATGTATGATAAACAAATTAGGGTATTGGAGTTAATCTTTGGAGGTTAAAAATGCGAAAACAGCAAACTATTTATACTTCCCCATTAGATGCACTGATTGCCTTGAGAAAGCGTCTAAGTTTGTATGAAAATCAATACAATATAGGTTCGGAAGATTTTTTTAATCGCTACTCAAAGGGACAATTGTCCGATGAGGAGCATTGGGTTGAGTGGGCAAATGATTATCGTCATTTTTTGGGCTTGCGATTGGAGTTAGAGAAGCGATTACAAGATGTTGCATGAAGTTTTAGCAAATTACCTATGAGTGACCGATGACCTCGAAGGAATGAGCATCTTTTTCACTGCAAATAAAACGACTCTGTTTTTAGGGCGGGCCAGTTTTCCTTGGAGTTTTTTCAGGCAATTTTTCCGGTAGCTGACTGATTGCCCCAAAGGAAGGGGCCATTATTTTGTGTTCAGTCTCGGTGTACAATTTAGCAACAATTGAAAATTTTTTATGCCAGAAGTAGAAAAGAACAACGAACGCGAAGAACGCATTAGAATGGAAATTGTAGTGGATGCCTATGGGCCTGAAGAACAGGTAATGGGCTGGTACTACTACCTACAGGACACAATGCAATTTCCATTTAGCGCAACCTGCATCAGTAAGCAACGTAGATCTCCCCTAAAAGTGGATATAACAGTAGAAGTAGTGGGTCTGGCACCGGAAGATGAGTGCGAGCGCGAAATGTACGTGGAGATTGCCTGGGAAGGCGATACCCTGGCAGTACCCTTGATGCAATTAGAAGCTCCCGATGCAGATCCCCCGACTCAACAAGCAATTGCAGACTGGCATTACTGGGTTGAGCGGGGCTATGAGTTTGGCTAAGGTTCATTTAACTGTTCGTAATCAAAACCTGGTGAAGTCTCAATTCCTGATTGCCAATCAGAGTGGGACCCACCAAATTTACCAGGGACTGCCAATCAGGGTAAAACCGGACCAGTAATAAGGATGGGAGAAATTCATCTCTTCTAGATTCATCAGTTCTGGCGGCAAGGAGATTTCCTGTGCGGATTTTTCACCACGTAAGGGATTTACCCCGACGATCGCACCCCCGCGAATCAGGGCAATTTGAGCTTGCCGTACAGCCTCGGCTTTCAGCGGTGCAGCTTCTAAGGCATTATAGAATTGGGCCATAAAACTCAATGTACCGTCATCACTCACATACCAGAGGGAAGCTAAAGCAGATTTGACGCCAGCACTGACCGCCAACCCAGCAAAACCCAACTCAGCACGACGGTCCCCGACGGCAGTCCGACAGGCAGAGAGGACCAACAACTCAACTGGCGGGTTGTTCCAGCGAAATGAGCGCATTTCTTCTAAACGTAATTTATCGTTATCCCACAGGTGAATAAAAGGCGGTTCAGATTCTTCAAATTGGAATTCCGCATGAGTGGCGAGGTGGACAATGGGATACGGGTAGCGATCTCGTTGTTCTCGTAAATTCTGTCGTGTAAACTCTTCATTGAGAAACATATCACCCTGCCATAGCTGCTGAGTAATTAAAGAAAGTTCTAGCGGCACAGCGGGTAAGGGCTGCATCGAGGGAAAGGTAGAAGCACCCATTGCCAGCACTTGTGTACCACGCAACGATTGGTAGCGAGTATCCATTAAACTGACCGAGGGGATTAAACTGAGGCTGTATTTTTCTACCAGAAACTGTTGACCATCATGTAAGGCAGCGATGGGTAATCCGCGTAAACCCGCATCCATACTGAATAAAAGCGTATCAATTCCCTGCGCTTCCAGTTCTGCTTCAATCGGTGCGATTAACCAGTCATAAAGCTGTTGTGCTAATTTTAAATAGCTCTTACTGGCACGACGAGTCGGGGTGGTTAGTTCTGCCCGGTAATCGGTAATCACCTGAAATAATTCCTCACGAGAAGCACTGGCAACCGTCGCCCGAATCGGTTGACCTTCTGCACTGATTACGATAATTTCTAATCCATCAGGGAGAGCCGCCATATAAACGATCGCCGATTGATTACCAGTTTGACGGGCAATATTTCCCAAAGCATTTCGCACCGATGTCAGGGTCATGAACTGGTGTTCTAAGTTGTCCCCAAAATGTTCAGCAAATTCAGCGCTTCGCTGTTGTTCAATTTGGGTGACTGCTTCGGAAGTATTGAGACTGAGGGGAGTCTGATTGAAGGCGTTGAGACTGCTTAAAATTTGTTGATTTGTCTGGGAGTTGAGTAAGGGATTTTCAGATAGACTCATTTCACTTTCAGGTGAGGCAGTCGCCTGATTAATCTGGGCCGCATCTTCTACAGATAAAATCGAACTCTCCAGAAGGGAGGAATTTTCTGAAGAATTGCTCGCCCCTTCCCCCGAAGAATTTGTCACTTCTTCTGGCAGATTTTCCTCCAGGTTTTCCACAAGGGGATTAATCACTTCCCCATTAATGGTGATGATTCCGTTATCCGTGGAAATCTGCCCAGTATTAATCGTTCCTTCGGCACTCAAGGCAATATTGCCACTGGCTTCACCCCCATCCGAGGTAATCGTTCCCGTATTAATATCCACTTGAGCATCAACATTAATATTCCCCGTTGTCCCCTGTTCGGCAATAGTAGCAATATCTCCCGTCAAAACTGAACCCTCTATGCTGGTTAAGGCAATATCCCCACTATCATTGACGCCAATTGAGGTAAGATTGCCTGTATTTACATCATCTTCGGCCAAAATATTAATGTCGCCTGCATCCCCAGATAGCGCTTGCGAAGTAATATTTCCTGTGGTGACAGAACCCTGACTACTCAAGAGTTGAATATCGTCACTATTGTTCAGCCATCCGATGATACCTTCACCTGCCAATGAAATAATATGTCCGGTTTGAATATTGTTTAAAGCCCAAACGTTAATATTGCCTACCGTCCCCTGTTGGACAATGCTGGCAATATTTCCAGTGAAAATCGTACTTTCCTGACTGATTAAGGTAATATTACCACTATTATTGGCTGCATTCGAGGTAAGATTACCCGTATTTATAGCTTCGGAAGCCACAATAGTAAGAGTTCCTGTCTCCCCAGATACCGCTTGAGATGTGACATTTCCTGTAGTCACTGAACTCTGCTCACTGCTGACTTGAATACTGCCACTATTAGCAAACCCTTGGAGGCTACCGTCACCTCCGGATGAGGTTAAATTTCCGGTTTGAATATCCGCTTGGGCAGTCACATTAATATTCCCGGCTGTCCCCTGTTCTGCAACAGTCTCAATATTTCCTGTCGCCACCGCAGCTTCACCACTTAGAGAAATATCACCACTATTATTGCCGCCAATGGAGTTAATATTGCCTGTGTTTACATCTTCTTGTCCAGCAATATTAATATCTCCGGCATCTCCAGAAATGGCTTGAGATGCGACATCTCCCGTGGTGACCGAACCCTCTTCACTTCTGACCTCAATATCTCCACTATTTTCACCGGCTTCACTGTTAATATCTTCTGTAGCAATAAGCTGTTCAGCATTTAAATTGGTATAATATTCAGAATCCCTATAAAAATCAAGCCCATGCCAGCTACCAATTGTTTAACGCATGAACAAGTCAAAAAACTTCAAAAAGCCCTGAAAGAGGAACCTAATGGGGAGATCCGACAAAGGATATTAATGCTTCTCTTACTGAACGATGGGAAGACTCAGGCAAAAATCGCTCAATTTATTGGTTGCTCAATCAATACAGTATGCCATTGGTGTATTCATGGAGACCCTGATAATCTGGAAAGTTTAAAAGACAAGAGGATGGAAGGCAATAACAAAAAGGCTACTGAAGAGTATGTCAATCTTTTATTGGAGACCTTATCCAAAGAACCGACGGAGTTAGGATATGAATTTGGACGATGGACGGCTCATAGATTAGCTACTTATTTGCATGAAATAACCGGGATTCAACTGAGTGGGTCCCAAGTCAGGAGGATATTAGCTAAAAAAAAGTATGCCTACATTTGGGGGAAATATAGTTTAGAGTCCAAGAGGGATGAGGAAGAGAGAAAAGAGTTTAAGAAAAAATTATCCGAGTATTTAAGAATAGAAAAAGAGACTCCAGAGCTTTTGCAAGTATGGTTTTGGGATGAAAGCGGATTTAGTTTAAGAGTCATAAGAAGAAAAAGTTGGTGTAAGAAAGGAAACCGGAAGCATCTCAGGGGTGATAGGAGAAATGGACGGATCAATGTCATGGGTGGAATCCGGTATTCTGACAAAAAAAGATTTGTGGAGTTTTTAAAGACAAGCAATTCGGAAAGCTTTTATAACGTTTTACAAGTTTTTTATAAAGAGCTAATCCAAGAATGGTGCGATTCGGGAAAATCTGCCCATGATTTTTCAGTGAATGGACCCAAAATTATTATTATCCTTGATAATGCAAGTTTTCATAAAAAGGCAGAGTTTATCCAAAAAATTGGGGAAAATATGCCAAATATCCAATTAGAGTTCCTTCCAAAATATAGCCCGGACTACAACTTGATAGAGTTGGTTTGGCACTCCGCTAAAGAATATATTGCTCATCGACTATTTACCTCTATTGAAGATTTAGAAGCTTTATTACATAAACTTTTAAATGAAGGAGAGCTAATTATTTGCTGGTCCCGTAAATTAAAGAATAAGGGAAACGCAGTTATCCCAATTTAAATGCTGAACAGCTTATCATAAGGAGCGATGATTTGAATATTCCCTGAATTTCCCTGAGTTGCCCGAGATTCCACCCGCCCGGTTATAATCGAACCATCGGATGCTACTACCCGAATATCTCCTGCGTCTTGTTCGGCGATCGCGCTCAAAGTAGCGGTTGTAATGTCGCCTCTGGTCCCAAAAGTATTGAGGCGGATATCCCCCGTCGTTCCGGATGGGGCCAGGGTACGAATAAACCCAGTAGAAATTATGCTATCGTTGCTAGAAATGGTCACATTTCCGCTGCGGACCGGACCATAGGAAGCAATGTCATTAATTTGTACTTCCCCATCGGCCCAGAGTGTGATATCTCCGCCAATTTGCTGATTTGAATAGGTAGAAATGTGATGGATGTTAATATCTCCCGTCCTAGAGGTAACGTTAATCGTTCCCCCCTCGCCATTTTCAGAGGCAGAAAAAATTACACCTGTCTTGATATCTCCCAAACTACTGTTTAACGTAACATTCCCGCTATTTTCCTGAGCTAAAGCATTAATATGGCTGGTGATAATGCCTTGTGGAGCAGATAAAGCAATATTCCCACTTGTCCCTCCCGGAGCCAAAGTTTGAATATTATGGTTGACTCCCAATCGATAGTTCATTATATTTGAAGAAAAAATATCAAAATTTGGAAAATTCTCAGGCTCGCTAAAATCGACTCCTAATGTAGTATTGATTGCCCCAGTCCGACTGGTGAGAATAATATCGCCTCCTCGGACTCCTTCCCCATAAGTTTGAGCGTTTAGATAACTGGTTGAAATATTTAGGTGAGCCTCTAGGGTAATGTTACCCGCATTCCCCTCAGAAGCATAAGAGGCAAGGATTCCTTGAGTTGTATTGATTTCCCCAGTGTTACTGACAAGATGAATATTACCAGCGTGTAAGTTTGCCACAGCGTCAATGTTGCCGGTAATGATGTTTCCCTCTGCTTTTAAGATGATATCATCACCGCGCATACTTGGGTTCTCATAATTAAAATTGATATCCGATGAGCCGATGAATCCATTGGTAGTATTGATTCCTCCAGTTTCAGAAATAAGAGAAATTTTACCGCCTCCTTGTCCCCCAACAATTTGAACATCTCCAGTCCTAATATCCCCTTGCGCTTCCAGGGTAATGTTGAGAGGCTCTCCATTTCTGAAAATATTCCTAGACTCGATCACCCCCCCGCTAGTGTTTATCATCCCATTGCGACTCACCAGGCTAATATTACTACTACTGTACGAAGTTTGTAGATTATTAACTCCATCATAATTACTAATGGTATTAAACTCATTTTCCATAAATAAAATATCACCTGTTGCTGAGATACTGATATCACTTGCAAGAGAACTAATTCCCGAGAATAAATCGCTGGCACCACCGATAATGATTCCTTGAAAAGGAGAATCTAAATAAATTCCCCCACGCCCAGCGCTCACTTCGATATTGTCAATACTGACTCGGAGCGGGTCAGTTAATGTCCCAATTCCGCCAGTTACCGAAGCTTCAAAAATAGCACTTCCGGCAGAGAGCAAAGAATCTGCGGAGACTCGATGAATGTTGCCCTCATTAGCATCAACAGTTAACCTGCCAGTGGTGTTAATATTTCCTAGATTGATATTACCCACTTCCCAGTGCTTTCCTACAATTGCGATGTCTATCTGACCACTCCCTGCGTTCAGGGTTGTGCCAGGAGCCATATTCACGGAACCCGGTCCAGGATCCCGCAATCCTTGGATCACGAATGGATCGTTAGCTCGTAAAATAATATTGCCGTTAGTTGCAGAGGTATCGATATCTGCATTGAGGTTGATACTCCGCCCTGCTCTAAGTTCCAAAAGAGAAATCGCCTCAGTAGTAATTGGTTCATTCACAGTAATATCGTTATGCGCTTGTAAAATCACTTCACCTATCACTTCAGTGATCGCATCGGCATCAGATACCACCTCTAAATTCCTAACCGTCTTTTCATTTCGGAGCCACTCATCCGTACCACCATCTTCTATAGTGATGTTTTGAGCTAAGGCAAACAATAAATCGATACTGCCCTGGCGGCTGTTCATATTCACTTTTTCTACCAGACCTGGGATCAAATGGGTCGTAATATTCCCATAGGCATCTAAGAGGACGGTTCCGTTCATGCTGGACATGGAAGACGGGTCTAAAAAACCGGCTTGGGTATCAATATTTCCACCCGTACTGCGTAAGGTGATATTACCGCCACTGCCATTACCGTAAGCTGTTGACCACAGGTTCCCCGTTTGAATATTTCCAAAGGCTGACAGGGTAATCGGTCCGCCATTTCCTGATGCTGACGCCGAGGAGAGAGTTGCTTCTCCCGTGGCGATCGCACCTTGACTGCTGGTGAGTTCAATTGCCCCTCCACTCAATTTTCCAGTGGTACTTATCTCCCCCGTTTGAATATCTCCCTTTGCTGAGAGGGTAATGTTTCCACCCCGTCCTTCACCGGAACCGGCATTGAGAATTCCATTATTGAGTTGATCCCATACGGGGATGTTAGCGGTTCCGTTTCCAATAGAGATAACCCCTTCCTGCGAAATCAGTGTAATATCACCCCCGATGCCACTGCCATCAATAAACACCTCCCAACTAACTGCTGATGTATAATAACCAGATCCTGAAATAATGCTCCCACTAACAATATCGCCCTGAGAAATCAAGGTAATATTACCAGCGTTACCTTCAGGAGAACTCGAATATAACCAACCGGGGTTGGCAATACCTGCAGTTTGACTTTCGATTAAGATGTCACCTCCTGCCGCACCCCCCGAGGTGTCAATGTATCCTACTGCAATATCTCCTGTCGCCAACAGCGTAATATTTCCCCCGCTGGTGTCTGTTGAGCTACTCGCTAAGGACCCATCTACTAAAATTGCACCACCGCTTACAATTGAAATATCACCGCCCGAACCGTTCTGGGACGAGTTGTTGATTCCCGAGGAGAAGATACTAGAGGCTCTTATATCTCCAGTCTCTGTCTTCAGGCTAATATTTCCTGACTGAATTGCTTCAGACCCCATCACCCAAAAGATGTCCAGGAGATCAATCTCTTCTGCCGCAGATAAACTAATATTTCCAGCTTTACCCGCTTCGGAGTACGAAGCCACCCCGTTAAATCTAAAAAAACGTGAAAGTCCAGCATTGTCGTTGGTTAGGGAATTGCTTCTATTAATGCTACCCATTATGCTATTTACGGTAATATTTCCAGAACTCTGTATGCCTTGAGAATTAATTGAGCCAAGCTGAATATCTTGTTTTGCGGAGAGGTAAATTTCTCCGGCATCGTCCATTGATGACCAAGAGCTAATCCCTCCTGTTAAGTCGATGCTACCGTTTATACTCTTTAAGTCAATATTTCCCGCTCCGATGTTGCTGTTTGTCGTTATTTCATCCAGAATTTGGGTATGGGTCGCTAAATCGCCCAGGTTAGTATAGATATCATCTAAGTCTATCCATACCGCATCAAGAACTACGGAGTCAATGGCGATAATATACTCTGCAATCGCCAGGTCTCCTTCCGCACTCAAGACAATATCTCCTCCATTTTCGGCAAAAATTCCTTCTAAAGTTTCACTCACACCACCAATGGTCAACCCTTGGATAGGAGACTGGATAAATATTCCGCTACTGCCGGTCCGGGCTTCTAGGTTAGTGACGCTGATACGAAGCGGTGCTGTTTCAGTGCCAATTCCGCCTGTATTATTGGTTTCTAAGGCTAATTTATCCGCAGAAATTAAGGAGGTAGCAGAGTTTCTCAAAATATTTCCCCCGCCTGCATTGAGGGTAATTTCTCCGGTGGTGGTTGCATTGCCAATCTGGATTTTTCCGACTTCACCTAAATCGCCTAATGTGATATTAATATTCCCACTTCCAGCATTTAAACTCGTCCCATCGGCTTGAATAATCGAGGCTGGACCCAATTCTCGATATTCGGGATTAGCATTGGGACTATTTCCTTGAAGGACGATCGCCCCATTTCCTTGGGAGGTATCGATATCTGCATTGATTGTAATATTCCGTCCGGCTGTGAGTTCTAAACTGCTGATACTCTCGGAAACAATCGGTTTGCTGATGGTAATGTCATTATTGGCTTCTAGGATAATGCTGCCAGATAGCTCGCTGAGAGTCTCTACATTAAAGGTGACATCACTATCGGGATTATTGTCAAAAAGAGTAATATTTTCTTCTAGATTATTATCGCTTTCTTCGTTGGCAATAGTAATATTTTTCGGGTCGAAGAGGATAGTGCCGGATGTACCATTTTCGGCACTCACATCTATGCTTCCTCGCACGATTAGGGTTTCTTTGCCGGATACTTCTACAAATCCGCCGGTTTCAGGACTACTTGCGCGAATAGTGCCATGAAATTCGGTGGAGTCGTCGGACCAGAGGATGATGGTGCCGCCACTGCCATTGTTGATCGCATCGGCAGCGAGGGTGGAGTTGGGACTAATCCAGGTGCGATCGGCGTTAGGAATTGTCCCATTTCCTTGATAGTCTCCACCAATACGAATGGTTCCCCCACCCTCGATTCCTGAAGCATCGATCGCCCCCTGGATGACGGCAACCCGATCGCCGGTCATTTGTACATTTCCCCCTGTTTCTCCGGAAACGTCCACAATTCCACTGGCGATCGCATCCCCAGGTTTCGAGTCGAGATTCATGCCGGACCCAGTAAGAGCGATCGTCCCATCAGAATTCACTTGCACCGTTTGAGCATGAGTCAGACTTCCGCCAGTCATTAATTCGGGCAAGGATAACGGGGTGATGTGAGGAAGGAAATTCCCCCAGGAGGCCGTCCCCTCTCCAATTGACGTAATTTCTAAACTCAGCAGATGGTTTTCTTGGGAAATTCGGACTCGACTTTCTCCGGGTACAGCAGCAATTGTAATATTTCCCCCGGGTGCCGTCAGGGTGCCGCTACTGAGGACCGTCCCGCCGATTAAGGTTAAATCTCGTCCCGGTTGTAGCCCTAAATTGCCGAAGTTGACCACTGCACCGGGTTGGGATGTAGAAAAGAAAAATGCAGTCGGTGTCCCAACTAATGTCTGATACTCGTTATTACCCAACCCATTAAACCACGTATCACCGAACCCAATTCCTGTAGCCGTCGTAGCGGTAAAATCCCCGGGGAGATTCAATTGAGCCTGGTTCCCAAATAAAATCCCCGCTGGATTCATCAAAAACAGATTGGATGGTCCCCCGGTGACTTGGATTAAGCCATTAATATAGGACGGATCCCCACCGACAACCCGCCCTAAGATATTTCTAATTTCAGGATTGGAGAGAAAATTAGCAATTTGTCCTTCATTTAAGCCGAAGGTGCTAAAGCTGTGGAAGAGATTGGCGCGATCGCCACTGAGGGAACCCCCAGAAATATCCAGTTGATTGCCATCGGGAGTGACTATGGTCCCGGTCCCATCGTTGGCGGGTGTAATCGGTGGCGTTTGCGCTTGGGTGAGAGACGCCATACCCAAAAGCATTGCAACCAGCAGCGCCCACTGCTGGTGATCAAATCCACCTGTTTTCATGTCCGATGTTCTCCTGATTGAGTATCCCTGTAAACCTTCTGGGGAAGGTTTTAACCTAGGTCCCTGCCCTTGGGACCCTAAATATTTTTTGGTTTTAACTCAATAAAAGGGAATTGTCGATAGAGACAATCAAAAAGCGCTGGACTGGGTGCGTACAATGCCAGCAAGTGGGGCGTGGGTGCGTTTTCCGAAGTGCTGCGGCAAGAACTGTGCAAGAGTGGGGTGCGAGTGACGGTGGTGGAGCCGAGTTAGGTGCAAACGCCACTTTATGACGAAATTATGAGTGGCCCCATGCAGGAGCGGATTAGCCGTTAGCAAGATAGCATCGGGGAGCCTTTGCTGCCGGAGGATGTGGCCGGGGCGATTGGGTTTGCGTTATTCCAACCGCAGGGGGTGAATGTCAATGAGATTTTGTTGCGACCGACTGGGCAGGTGAATTGATGTAGTAAGCAGGAGGTAACCGGAACTAGGAGCCTCTTTTGTCGGGCGATCGGTCACGAACTGAGGGAGCCATCACGAATTGAGGGAGCGGTCACGGACTGAGGGAGCGATCGTATCCAAGACAAGAACTATTCTTGGCCCGAACCATCAGGGTGGGCTGCGTTTGGGAGGCGATCGGGTGGGTAGCCGTTAACCGATCGCCGCTAAGAAAAGGGGCATTCTTGGATGTTGAGTTTGGTGGTGAGTGACCAAGCGCCTCCAAGGAAAGGGCCATCTTCTTCACCGCCAATAGGACCCTTGTGGGGGTCGGGGCCAGTTGTGCTTGGGGTTTAGTCGGGGGATCGGTTTGGTAGCAGTTGACCAATCGCCTCCAAAGAAGGGGTCATTCTTGGACGTTCGGTACCGATTGCCGATCACCCCACACGACGGGGCCATTTTTTACAAGAACCAGAAGGGTTGCCTGCCTGTTGGGAGGCGATCATTCCGTCGCTGACCGATCGCCCCGAAGAATGGGCCATCCTTTTTAGTCCAGTTCATTGCTCACAGACCGATCACCGCCAAGAAAAAGGCCATTCTTGGACGTTGAGTTCGGTGGTGAATGACCAAGCGCCTCCAAAGAAAGGGCCATTTTCTTTCTCGCCAATAGGATCACTTCATTTGGGTTTGGGGCCATTTGTCCGGGAGATTCACTCGGGCGCTCGTTTTGAGGGCAGTGGACCGATCACCTCATAAGGAAGGGCCACCTTTTCCATCGCCAATAGGAGCGGCCACTCTATTGTGATTCAGGGCCAGTTGTTCTGGGAATTCTTTCAGGCGATCGGTCTGACGCTGACCGATCGCCCCGAAGGAATGGGCCCTCTTTACCCTCGCCAATAGGACCACTCTTGGGCTTGGGAGCAGTTGGGGAAAGTGATTCTCTCAGGAGATCGGTTGCTGACAGTTGACTGATCCCCTCAAAGGAAGGGGCCTTTCTTGGACGCTCAGTTCGGGATTGGCTAACCGAACATCTCGAACCAAGGGCCATTTCCCTTTGAGATTAAGGGTTCTGCCCCAAAAAACGGGTCAAACTTTCTCCCGTTGAGGGTTTCGGCGAGGACAAAATTTTAGAAATGAAGCAGCCTTGGTCGCAGATGGCCTCTGGCGTGGGCGCTTGCCTCAAGGATTAAATCGGTTGGCCAACTACTCTACACTTTTCAAGTGCTCAAAATGAGCACTTGAAAAACGAGCGCCCCCATCCGAGCGCTTATTGAATTCATCCTTGGTCCCTCGTAGGCAGAGGAAAATTTCTCATTTGCAAGGGTTTTGACCGGCGATCAGCTACGGCATAACTTCGGCTTAGATGGGGCGAGCGCCCATAAGTGTTGGCTTTGATAGTTCCTACGTGGATAGTTCACAGTGGGCATCCGCCCGAGTGAGTCGAGGTGGGAGTTTAGGGGCGATCGAGTAGAACAACTTGTCACCCAGGCCCAGAGATTTGGTCTTCCACACTTTTCAAGTGCTCACTTTGAACACTTGAACAACGAATGCCCCGATCAGAGGGCTTGAGCAGATATTCTTTTTCCGTTGAGTTTGGTACTGGGTGACCGGTAAGCGCCGCTATGCCGTAGGCAATCGCCCCCAAGAATAGGCAATTTTTTTCCCAGGAAGATAGGGGGATTCTCAGTTGAGTTGAAGGCATTTGTCCTGGAGGTTCTGATACATTTACGCGACATTTATCCGGCAATTCCCGGACAATGCAACGATAGCACTATCACCTTCAAAGGTGATAGAGGCGGTATCCCGCAAAGCTTTTAGAAAGATTCCAAAAGCACCGTTCCAGTCTCTGGGTAGAGTGAACCCACACTCAGGACATCGGAACACTTTTGAACCACCTAGCTTGGAATGAACGTGACCACAGTGAGTACAGGTTTTGCTGGTGTATTCTTCGGTCACATCCACAACTGTGGTTCCAGTTATTTCCGCTTGGTGTCTCAGGGTTAATTTGAATCGATAATGCGCCCAAGTTAGCATTGCTCGGGCAGTCTTGGACCTGATTTTCCGCTTCACCTTGGCAACCATATCGGAAGTCTCGAAGGTTGGCAGAAAAATTAGGCTGTAGTTGTGAGTCAAGTAGTGAGCAATTTGTTT
>CAYUEH010000002.1:0-57960 GCA_964442465.1 uncultured Laspinema sp.
AGATGCCCCGTTCTTTCAGGCGCAGGGGAGGGACGGAGTAGAGGGTGGGGAGCAGGTAGTTGGCGGCGAGCAGGGCGAGGGGAATGGTGCCGAGGTGGGTGAGGAGGGGGGCAGCGAAGCCGATGCTCAGGAAGAGGAGGCAGAGGAGGAGGCGTTGCCAGGGTTGAAGGTTGGCGGCGGCGTTGGGTTTGTTGGCTTTTTGGTCGGTTTCGATGTCGCAGATGTCGTTGAGGAGGTAGCCGTAGGCGGCAACGGAGGCGATGGCAAGGAGAGCGGTGAGGGTGGTGGGGGTGGCGTTTGTGGGGGGGAGTTGGAGGAGGAGGGTTTCGGCGTAGGCGATGGTGAGTAGGGGCGCGATTTTGTAGAGCCACCATTCTTGCGATCGGACAAGACGGAAAAAACCGTTCACATCACTAGGCTGTTGAGTTGGCTGTAATTTTAAGTCTCTGTACCTAACCAGAGCCTCTAAACAAAAGCCTGTTGTGAGTTCCGCAGAACCATATGTAGCTTTATTTTCAT
This sequence comes from uncultured Laspinema sp., assembly GCA_964442465.1. Lineage (GTDB taxonomy): Bacteria > Cyanobacteriota > Cyanobacteriia > Cyanobacteriales > Laspinemataceae > Laspinema. The sequence continues at coordinate 520 of CAYUEH010000002.1, forward strand.
GGTATCCATACCAAGGAATTCTGCGCCACGAACCATTAGACTGTTGGGTTTGAATTAAGAAATCAATAGCAGATGTTAAATTATCCCCATCAAAGCCACAATTCAGCAAAGAGCATACAGCTAAAGCCGTTTTAAGCTCATCACCAAACGAACCATCATATTTCTGAAGGCTTAATATCTGCTCGATCAATTCTTCTTTGATTGAGTCAAGGGGACTATGGCGGCTGTAGATAATTCGAGATAGGGCATAGTAGAACGGCGTAACGTGATTGTAATATGGACTATAAAATTTTTCTGGATTACCACGAAAAACTTTTATTAGGTACTGAATGGCATCACGACATTCCTCTTCATCATCATCTAAATATAAAACTGTATTCGCATTGACAACACAGCAAATGTCTTTCTCTTGATTGACAATCCATTCCCACTGATCGTTAAAGTATAGTTCACTCCTCCTAGGGGTGGATAGCACCCAAGTATAAAATAGACCTTTAGGGTTTCTATTATTGAGAATAATATCTCGATTATTAGGGAACTCTATATTATTTGACTTTAGAAGCTGAGAAATCCAACAAGTATCATCTAGGTCGGGTGGGAGTAGATTATGCTTTGGGTTGCGAGACGACCAATATCTCCACAAGCCATAGTCTTCAACTTCTTCTCTCAGGAAGTTTATCCCTCTCTCTTTGATTTGCTGTACTCTTTGGTCTGACTGTAAGAAGCTCAGTGAATTTAATATGAGAGCAGTAGCAAAGGGAGAGCTATCAAATTGCCAGGGAGAGCTATCAAATTGCCACAGACTTTCAGTTTCATTCTGTTGCCGGATTTCTGTTTTGAATTCTCCATTTGGCGACTGGTTTGATGTGAGGAATTGAATTGATTTTTTTATTGCAACATCTATTTTCATCTTTAATAATAAAAGCAAAAATACTTTAATGGAAACTTTATTTAGAGTCTAAAACAATTAATCTTTGATGGTAGTGGCAGTACACAAACAAGCTTAAAACAAAAGAAAAAAGAATCGCCGTAATTGAGAATTAGAAGGTGTTTTGGAAATCGCGTTACCCGTAATTTTAACCTTGCCAATGTACTACTCAGATAGGTTCACTATATATCCATAATATACAAAAAATAAAGGGGATAGGTGAAACTTCCCCCTTTATTATAACACACCCAATCTCGTACTTGGTTAAAAAAGTACACACCCAATCTCGTACTTGGTTAAAAAAGTATGGATATGGATCGCTTTAGATTAAGGAAAAATCACAGAGTCTCGTTTATTTTTTTAGTAAAGCTCCCTTCAAAAGTCAAAGATTCTAGAAAAATCTCAGGAATATTTTTATCCTCGATTTTGGGTTGAAATGTATCTACGAACTCTTGCCACTTCTCGATAACCTCAGTTTTTGAATCGTGTTGGTTGATAATTTTCATACCCTTATTGTACCATTCAATGATACTTTTTTCCCAAGGCTTCTTCAAATAATCTGCTCCGTCTGGAATACTCCAGTTATCACCACGACCCAGGTGAGTTGATGTAGGTGGATTCTTATTTGCCCGCATGAATGTTGCACAGGGAAAACAAGACGAAACCTTAGAAGTATCACTGGTTAGCGCAATTTCAAAGAAGAAGTTTTTAGTTCGTTCAAAGCCCCTCATAAATGTTGTCATAGCTTTGATCATGCCATGATAGCTTTTGAACAAATGTCCTGGTTTATAATCCTCTGTTACCTTCTCATTCATGTAGGGATTACGGATTTTAATGCCATCTATTTTTACAGCACCAACTTTTCCACCAAAGTATGAACTAATTGCTTCAATTACCGCGTTGGAAACCTCTTTAGCTTGTTGGTATGATTTTTCGACTTTATCCAAGTCCTGAGTTCTGTATTTACCTTCGTACAAACTGAGGTCTGAGGCTCCGATTATATCTACTGTACCGATGGCAGCAAACCCCCCAACATAAGCCCCACTAAATTTTTGTTTTCCTTTGCCTTTTTCAGCAGCTTTTTCGAGGATATTGGCAAATTTATGCACTTCGCTCAGTTCGACCTTTGCTTGTTCCTTTCCGAACATTGCGACGGAGCCTGTCTTCCCCACAATTAAAGGGAAGTCTGATTTTTCTTCTGATTTACCAACTGTTATTTCCACTCCTAATTTTTTGAACTTTGTTTGCACACTTTCATATTCTGCTTTGTCTTTATCCTGGTCGTATTCAAATCTGACTCCGTTTATATTCGCCGAGTATCCGAGAACAATAATAGTGCAAAGAGCATCTGCAATTTCTTTGCTTAGACTAATGTTGGTAGTCATAACTTGCCTAGGGTTAGATTGAGCTTATTGACTTTTACACTTTGTCCATAGGTAGTATCCAGCGATAAATTATGGAGCGACCTATTGACTGACTGTGTTCTATTTAAAAGACGATCACAGCTCCCAAGTTCTGAAATTTTCGACTTAGCGATTTTCCCAGAGTTATCCTACAACCTTGGCTTCTTTTTGCTAATATCAAATTATTCAAGATTTGTCAAGCCTGACCGACAGCCAGATTCGTAATGCCCACCCATTCCCACACCCAAGCCGTCCTCGACCACTACCAAAGAGCCTTAACCTTCTGCCCCCAACCTGCGAAAATCCAAGAACGGATCGCGGGTTTCCACTGGACCCTCTGGGATATTCCCCAAGCGATGGAACATTACCTCCAAGCCCACGCGCTCAATCCCCAGGCACAATGGCATCACTGGCGTTTGTACTTCGGCCTTCAACACCTTGCGCTTCTGGAATCCCCTAGACTACTCGAATTTTGCCAGCGCATCGTCGATCTTGTCAAGCCAAACTATCATCACTATCCCAACCGGGGGTTTACCCCGCTACTGCTCTCCACCGCCTATCGTTACTTGGGAGAGGGCGATGTTGCCACCCAAAAGCAAGCCCAACGCGCCCGGACAATCCTCCATCAGTCTTATCGCGCCATTTTAGAGCCTCATTATCCCGAACTGATTAACCATGCTTGGACAGAGCGACGAAATCACCCTCCCAACTTTCTCATCATTGGCGTTTGGAAATGCGGCACAACCTCCCTTTATCACTACCTGAGCCAACATCCCAAAATTCTGCCCACCCTCGCCAAAGAGCTGCACTACTTCACTGGCGTAACCCATTGGCAACAAGGGGAAACTTTCACTGATTATCTGGATTATTTTCCACCCATTGATAATCCAACTTACCAAACCGGAGAAGCCACCCCCGGATACATCATTCAACCCAACCTCGCCAAATATCTGCGCCACTGGTTTCCAGAAATTAAAATTATTATCCTGTTGCGAAATCCAGTCAAACGTGCCATTTCAGATTTTTATATGAACCAAAGCCTCAGCGACCCGATTTTTGCCCAAACCCTTGACGGCATAGTTCACATTGATTTAGGCAAAGTCGATGCCATTGCCGACCAAATTTATGCGGACTTAGAAACAGGAGTTAGCTGGCTTCAATGTTTATTCAAACAACAGGCTATTCATCGAACTGACATCAGTTTAAACTTAGCTTTTCACTTAGCCTTTAGTCAGTATATCCGCTATCTACCCCAATGGTTTGAGCAGTTTCCCAGAGAACAGATTCTAGTTCTTCGCAGCGAAGACTTATTTCAGAATTCCCCCGCCACCCTGCAACGGATTTACAACTTTTTAGGACTGGAACATCACCCCTTACCAGAATATCGCAATCTTAATCAGCGAAAATACAACGCCGTTAGCCCAGCATTACATCAACAACTGACCCAATATTTCAAACCCTATAACGAAAAACTGGAAGATTATCTAGGACAAAAATTTAACTGGTAGGGTGGGCAATGCCTACCTTCTCTAATAATCGGGTTCATCTAACCGATCCAAAATCTCTAAACCCCGCACCACATCACCCTGTATTGCCAAGGCTTGAAAGCGTATCTGAGCATCAAACTCAGCCAGTGCCAGCGTCGAGAGTTCTTCCATCAGTTTATTCACACTGATGCCACGAGATTGAGCCAGTGCTTTGAGACGAGAATGTCTGTCCTCGAAAAGTGTGGGCTTTTCCAGTCGCTGCATTAGGATGACTTTATAAACAAGACGAATGGGTTAGCCTTCACATTTTTTATAGGTGTAACATCAAATGCCCTCTTCTTTTTCACGACTTCTCTACTATCTTAAACAATCAACCCATCAGGGGTTTTCCTCCGTTTTCACCCTTTCAACCGTTCATCAAAGCGTTAAGATAGGATTGGCCTGAACGCTCAATCAAGTCTTCCCCCTGAATATTTTCTGATGTCAAAGGCTGCTTCTCCTAAAATTAGTGTGATTATTCCCACTTATAACTGTTCTAATTACCTTCCTACTGCTGTCGAAAGCGTTTTAAGTCAAAATTATCGGAATACAGAAATCATTGTTATTGATGATGGGTCTACCGACGACACGGGCGATCGCCTGCAACCCTACTGCGATCGCCTGCGCTACCTCTACCAACCCCACAGCGGCGTCTCCGTTGCTCGAAATCGCGGCATTCAGGAAGCGCGGGGAGAGTTGATCGCCTTTCTCGACGCCGATGATTACTTCTTGCCGAATAAATTAACCGCCCAAATGGCTTTATTTGCGGCGCAACCCGAACTAGGAATCGTTCACAGCGGTTGGCGGCGCGTCGATCGCTTCGGCAACCCCCTGATGGAAGTCACCCCCTGGGAAAAAGTCCCGGAACTCAATTTAGAATCTTGGTTGCGCTGGAAACCTGTGCTTCCCAGTGCGATGATGTTTCGTCGGGATTGGTTAATTCGTACCGGAGGGTTTGATCGCCGATTTCCTCCCGCAGAAGATACCGATTTGGTCCTGCGTCTGGCGCTGATGGGGTGCGAAGCAACTTGGTTGCCTCAGGTAACGGTTTGCTATCGTCAGCATCCGGGCAGTGCGATGTACAAAGGATTACCCCAGGCGAATTCTCTTGCCGCTGTGATGGATAATTTTTTCTCTCTACCACAAGTACCGATGTCAATTCGGTTGATAGAAAAGCGAGTCCGTTACAATACTTTAGTGTGGATTGGATGGTATTTATATTGGACTGGACATCCACAGGAAATGGTCCACTTCTTACAGAAATCTTGGAATTATTCGCCTTATTTGTCAGTGGAAACAGTGGTGCATTGGGTGGAGAGTTTTGCCGAGTTTTCGCAGGATGTGGGAGAGGTATTCGATGGCGATCGCCTTACCCAGTTACCGGAATGGGAGGGGTTAATACGTTGGGCGATCGGGGGGAGCCGTTTTTTACTTTGAGCCAGGGTAAGTACAGGTTGCTGAATTTATAAGGAAAGAATTTTTCACCCGGCTTCTACTCACCGTTGAAGTGCTTGCTCTGTCTGGAGTAGAGCGATTTGGGACAACTTGCTTGATACCTGAACACGCCCTCGTCGCCACAGAGCCGGTCGCGATCGCCTACGATGCTCCTGTTTTCAGTACCCAATGGTGCCGTTGTTGACAATCTTGGGTAGGCATCGTCTTTAATGTAACTCAACTATACTACCGCTACCCTTCCCAGACTTATTCCTTGCCAGTTCCCCTGAGTAAGGAAATGTTTGTCCAGTAGCGATTGGATTCCCATTCGCTCCAATACTGCTAGTAATACAGGGATGTCATCTACTCTTTCGACGTCGAATTCTTAGTTGTTGTTCATCTTGATGTCCTACCTGTGTTACAAAGGGTTAAGCTACAATAGCTAGGCTCTTGAAGAGTCCTGATGTTACAATAAGCCATAAGTTTACACTCTCATAGGGTCAACTCCATCTGGAGTTTTTAATAAAAGTCTTGCTCCCTTTAACTCCGGTGCCATTTTGAGTGAACGCTGTTTTGTTTTTTTGTCATGAAAATCCAATTTAATTGCCATCTTTTTTACTTTTTCAAAAATGAGCTAACCGTAAGTTTTTAGGCTTTCTTTATAAAAAAGCTCTAAAAGGCTTTGTTTAATTCGCAACAGCTTAAGAGTCTGCGCCGAAGGAAGGAACGACTGAAATTATTTGCGGCGCTTACCTACTATATTATCCCGATCTCCTTGACGTATAAAATGGGGAGTAACTCGATCGCTGGCATCAGCGAGACTGGATTCTGAATCTTGCCGCCTTTTTGCCGCGATACCAGAAGGCTCAATCGGAGCGCCCGGCGGAGTCACCCGCATCTCTTTATTGTCGCGATCGCTTGAGAAAGCGGCATCGGCTGTAGTCTTAGCATCAAACGGAGTCAGATCCATTTCTAACTCCTCGCGTGAAGCGTTAGTGTAGCCATACCTGCCAGGGCTATCGCTATCGCCAAGGGAATCGCTTCTAGGCTCGAAATCCTCCTCAATCGGCGCTCCTGGCGGAGAGAATTCTGCTTGCTGCTCCTGCCAGTTGCGGCGGCTGCGAGGGCTGGATGGCTCCATCGGCACTCCTGGCGGAAAGAATTCTGCTTGCTGCTCCTGCCAATTGCGGCGGCTGCGAGGGTTGGGCGGATCCATCGGCGCTCCTGGCGGCGAGAGTTCTGCGTCTATCTGCTGCCAACTGCTTGCGGGGGCGGAATTTTGGTAAATCGGTATCCTGTGAGAAGCAGAGCGGCTGCCTGCATCCGCTTTTAATCCCTGGCTGCCAGATGCCAGTTCTTCCCGCGTCGAACGAGTTGCAGTCTCCGAGAAAACGCGAGCATCCATCCCAGACAACTTCGACTGCTGCAAATTCGTTATAGTATTGGCGACAGCTTGCTTGCTCTCCTCTTGCTTCTGCTTTGACATTTCAACGTAGCTTTGTACGTCACTCTGGATGAGGTCTTCAATTCGATTGGCGAACAGGGAGTAAGCTTCGTCGTGACTGGCAAAATTATACTGGCCAGTTAACTGAAAAAATTGCCAACCTTCTGACTTTAGGAGTTCTGAAGTTTTGCGGTATTGATTCCAGCGATCTCCGTGATGAAAAAACTCATCGACTGCGGCACTGATCGCGACGATTTGACTCACGCCAAAGGTCATCCAAATTGCATAATTTCTGGCATTTTTGTCGCTGAGATTCAGACTCACCATTGCTGGAATGACGACGCCGCCGATTATTGTCATCAGGCGCAATCGATAATACCACTTCTGAGAATGCTTGGCTTTAGCTGACAGCCATGATAGCTGATCCAGCCACCGGGATTTCATAAATTGTTTCTGTAACTCGCTCAATTCAAGCCGGTCGATAATATCGTTCATCTCTTGCTTGAATTTGTTGCTGTAAGCGCTTTTCTTTTTGGCTGCCATCATTGCTTTTTGGTATTTTTACGCTTTTTGACTCGTCTTTCTGACCTACAATTTGCCAGTCCCCTATCTGACTAGCTAAAATTTATCCACTAGCAATTGACTCTTTGAATCAGGAAACCCGTCGGAAGCAGATCGCGCTTGAAAACAAGAAAGCCCAACGCTGACCAAAGCAAGGCGATCTTTAATCACGCCGATAATAAAATGACACAACTGAGTTTCAGTTCTTCCTACCCTGGTGAAATGAGCTAAATTTTATACCTGTTATTCTTCTATATTATTGGCTGACACTAGGGAAGTCACTCCCGCTAACTAGGACAAAAAAGTTTTTTTTCTGAACGTTCTTCCTCGCTTTCTTACGATTGAGGAGAAAGCATTTTTTCCAGCAGTTCGGCGATGGCTTTAGTATCATGCCTCATGTCGATCGCCTGCAACAGCCCCGATTTGAGGATATTTTCTGCCCGTTCATCTGTGGGTTCTCCACGCAGCGCCGCCGCCAGTTTGTCAGCGGTTCGCCCGCTTCCTGCCAGAACCACCGTCGCTCGCTTTTCTTCCACGCTTTGGGATACGTCGAGCCAGGTAATCTCGCCGCCATTGATTACCAGGGTCACCGATGGCGCTCCATTGGCGAAGAACCGCGCCGAGCCAGCCAGCCAGGGAGATTCGTCTCCCCAGCGCGAACCCGGAACTAATATAAAGTGCGTGTGGTTTGGCTCTAACTTTGTCCCCTCGCTTTTCGATCTCGCCACCTCTGGCACGCAAACCGTTCCAATCGCTGCTACTCCAATCAATGGGAAATTTCCTCCAGTGCGGGCGCGCGCCTGCCCCATTAACCGCATGATTCCTGCATCCGTGCCGCCATCCACCACCGTTGCGCCTAACTTTTCAGCGAGGGGGGCTAGAACTTCTACAAATAGCTCCTGTAAGCGGGCGAAGTCTTCCTCGCTGATTTGGCTGGCACCTCCCACTAAAACTAGAGTGGGACATTTCCCCTGGACTCCCAGTTTGCTCACTGCGTCGCCTAACTCAACGAACAGCTCGACTTGTACGGCTTCTGCCGCTTGTCCGCTTTCGACGATAACTTTAAAAGTCTTTTCCACCATGAGGGTATAATTTTCAAATAGCTTGCGGCAGCCGCTGCAGTTCGTTTCGTCCCCCATGATAGCAGGCTGCAGAAACTCCAATATTGCCGGTTCCCACCAGCCGCAAATTTTGGCCGGTGAGGGCGAGAGTGATCCAATCAATCAGGGGTAAGGCCCTTAAGATTGGACAGAGGATGAAAATTAGTAATGTTCCCCAAACTTGCGTCAGCTTCATTGAAAAACCAGCAATTGCGGCAGTGAGGGATGATTCTTTAACAGATATCTAAGTATGCCGCAAAAATCCAAGTTCTGCGTAAAGGGGTCCCTATTCCCGGGGCAATGGTGTCTGATTCACCTGGCGACTGCGGTTTTATCATGAGTTTGCTCCATCACCCACACTGACTTAACGCCTCAACCCCCTTCCCTAAAAGGATTCTGTGGGCTAATCACATAGGGGGTCAGACGCCCTACTTACCTAGGAGAGTCAAGCCCATTAAAATAGTACCCAAGAAAAACTCATGGCCGTTTAGGGACCTTAACCTGTGTCTCCCTTAATTTATGGAGTGAATCATGACCCTTCATCCTCAAGAACAATGGATTATTCCTGAACAAACCGTTGCCGTGGCAAGGGCCTCATTCCCGTGCATGGAACGTTTATATGCTCATGTATGAAGAACTAGGAAGACTCTACACCGATCAAGACTTTCTTGAGCTTTACCCGAACTGTGGTAAGTTAGCCTGGTCTCCAGCTTCTTTAGCTTTAGTTACCTTAATGCAGTTTGCCGAGGGACTAACCGATAGACAAGCCGCCGACTCAGTACGGGCTCGGATTGATTGGAAATATGCCCTGGGGCTAGAATTAACCGATGAGGGTTTTGACCACACCATCTTAAAAGAATGGAGGGACCGCCTAGTTAAAAAAGAGGCCGAATCAATTCTCCTGGACAAAATGTTAGCCCGATTTAAAGAAAAAAAACTATTAAAAGGTCGAGGAATCCAGCGCACTGATTCAACCCAAGTTTTAGGGGCTATCCGAATGCTCAACCGTTTGGAGTTGGTTGGAGAAACATTACGTCACGCCTTAAATGACTTGTCTATTCACGCTCCAAATTATTTGTGTTCTGTTATTCAAGAAGATTGGTTTGACCGCTATAGCTCTAGAGTAGATGCTTATCGGTTACCTAAAGATAAAAGCGAACGTGAACGCTTGGCTTTGACCATAGGAGCCGATGGACATCACTTGCTGGCAGATATTTACGAGGGGGGAGCTGCCTTTGATTTATGTGAATTGCCAAGCGTAGAAATTCTCAGGCAAGTATGGATCCAGCAGTATGCTTTTATTAATGCAGAACTGAAGTGGCGAGACCCAAAAGAACTGGGACTTCCTCCTAATTCAATCCAAATTGAAAGCCCTTACGATATTGAAGCTCGTAACGCTACCAAACGGGAGAAAAATTGGACCGGATATCAAGTTCATTTGACGGAAACTTGTGATGAAGATTATCCTCATTTAATCGTGAACGTAGAGACCACTCCGGCCACCACAGTAGATGGGGATATGACTCAAGTTATTCATGAAAAGTTATCGGATAAAGAATTACTCCCCCAGCAGCATTTGGTTGATAGTGCCTATGTTGATTCCCACCACTTAGTGACGTTACGTTCAAACTATGAAGTTGAACTGGTGGGTCCCATAAGAACCGACACCTCTTGGCAAGCTCTCCAGCAAACCGGATTTGATTTATCTTGTTTTAGGATTGATTGGGACCAACAGCAAGTTCGCTGTCCCCTGGGAAAAATCAGTCAATCTTGGCGTAACCCAACGGATAAATCTAATCAACCCGTGATTGAGGTTCATTTCTCTAAAACTGATTGTGCCGATTGTCAACAGCGCTCGCTTTGTACTCATTCCCAAAAAAACCCCCGATTACTCAAGCTGCGACCCCGTGAGCAACACGAGGCTTTACAACAAGCAAGGCATCGTCAAACTACCGAGGCGTTTAAACAAGATTACGCACTTCGTGCTGGTTGTGAAGCCACCATCAGCCAAGGGGTGAGGGCATTTGATTTACGTCGCTCGCGTTATTCGGGTCTAGCCAAAACCCATTTACAGCATATAGCAATAGCTACAGCTATGAATGTCAGTCGTTTGTTTGAGTGGTGGACAAAGCCCGAGAGGGCTCTGCGTCGCCCGAGCGCTTTTGCTGCTCTGAAAGCTCAATATCCACCGCTCCACTTTTTCTGATTCTAGTCGACTGTTGGTTGGGGGGTAACACCCCCCATGTGATTAGCCAACAGAATCCTAAAAGGGAAGAGGGAGAAGAGGGAGAAATGGTTTTTTAGGTTAATCCACCGGACTTGATATTACTCCCGTTCTTTATATCCATTGGCATAGACAATCGAGCACATCTGGCCGTAGGTTTTATGAGGGCCACAGGCGACGCCAGTGCACAGATAGTCGCCGTTGAAGATGTTCTCCCGGTGACCGCGACTGGGTACTCCATCATCGATAATAAGTTGCATGACTACTTGTTCTGCGGTATCGCAACCATAACTGATATTTTATGCGGCCCCCCCGAGACGGTCTCCATAACGCTTCATCCGGTCAAACGGGCTACTGCCATCGCTGCCGGTATGTCCTGTTGCCCCTTGTGGCCCTTGGTCCTTGACTAAATCCGCTGCCGCTTGAGACATCCCTCGGGAGGGTTGCAAGGCGGGTTGAGGAGCCATTGCTCGCAGGGCTTTAATAGCTTCATCAACGGCACTGATGCCCTCTTTGGTGCGGAGCGGGATTTTTTCCGGTTGTTTAAACAGTGTGCCTTCGTAATACTTTTTCCGGGTTTCCAGTTTGTCTGCATAGTCCCCGGGATTGGCCCGCGCTTGATTCATTTCCTGAATAATCTGTGCTTCTAATTGAGATAAATTGGACATGGAGTCTCCTTGGGTGAGGATAAGAATAAGAGGATGAGGAGGGCTGGATTGCCGGTCCGATCGCCCCATCTGTCTCTGTTCTAGTTCTATACTAGACAGTGAAAAGTTTTGTATAACCGCGAGGGGTTCGCTCATGGGGCCTCAAAAAATGGACCGGCATAAAACCCGTCCATAAGTCATACTGGTAAAGGTTCTGGACAGGGAAACAAAAGGGGAACAGTCTCATACTTTTCCCCTTTTACAAAATCGAGATGCTCCCGCAGCTATCCTTGAGCTTATTGCGCTTTGCAGATATGTGAAAGCTGGTTCAAGGAGCGATCGCAGTCTCTGATCGAAAGTGCGATCGCCCTCTCTCTCAAAAAGATGTTAAGCCTTAGTAACAGAGTAAACCAGCGTGTAAATACACCCCTCCGAGTCGTTCTTCATCACATAGGTATTAATTTTTGGTTTCATAAGCTTCCGACGCACCTCATCCTCTTGTTTTTCATAGTCGGGGGCGTCATCAGGAATTTTAGCCAATGCTTCCTTTAAAGCTACTCGTTGTTTAGCCTTTGCTTCTGGCGTATCTTCCTGGAGAGCAAGTTCTTCGGAGACGACTAACTCTCCTATAAAGTCATCACTCATCATGTCCCACTCCCAAAAACTGAGCTTGGCTTCCTGGTTGAAATCAAAAGATATCTCTGTTTTGATCTCATCTCCTTTGGAGATGCTGACGTATTTTTCGTTGTTCGGGAATATCTTATCATCCCCGCGCTTAATGTACAATTGATCGGCAAACTGTTGCCCAATAGAAGTAAGGACCCCTGTAAAACCTTCCGCTTGTTTTAAAGTCTTTTGCACGCTCAGCAAAGCTTCGCCGACTGTAAGAAATCCCCCAACAATTTGACCACCTGGCAAGAGTTTTGCTACAGATGATGCTTGCTCTACATAACTGCCAATTTGTTGTAACAAACCGGTATCAACGCCAGAAGTTGGAATTTCGCACCGAACAGTGTGAAGTGTAAATGTTGCAGTCATAGGTGGTTGCTCTCCCTGTAAAGTAAAACGATGTAGAAAAGGGAATTCATCTCTTTGTTCTACACCTATAAGACGAGTCCAGAGGTCAATTTCTGAATTTTTCGAGTTAGAGGCATTTTTTTCTAACTTGATGCTAGGAAACAATCAGGAGAAGCAGCAAAGGGGGCGATCGTACTTCCCTCCAATGAAAAAGAGGGGCAATTGCCCCCCTGATTTCTTAACAATCATCCTGAAACGCGATCGCACTCCTTCGTCTCCCGCTCAAGCCAAACGCGATCGCCTTCCTTCAATCAAAAAGAGAGGCGATCACTCCCTCTATCATTCTAAGGAAAGAATTCCATTATTGGAACCTTCCGGTACATCATGCAAACTCAGACAACTATGGAAATTGGCACGTAGACATCCGCGCATAGGTAGCTGCCATTAAAAAGCCATAGCAGTCAGCGTTTTGTACAGCTTGCTGGGTAGTATAGTCAAGAGTTTGATTAGGTTCAATACATTTCCCCAAATTTTTCAGCTTTTGGGCTGCATCGTCCCAAAAAATATTCGGATCATACCGATAGTCTTTTGTCTGTGCAGCTAGGTGAGAAAATTCATGCACTAATGTTAAGTAGCGATTGTTCAAACTATTTTCCTCTTTAATTTTGTAGCGTTCATCTAGGTAGATGAACAAATTCCCTGCTATCAGTGGATCAACATCACTGTAAACATGAGCATAGACATTAGGACCTTGAGAATCTGCCCATTTAATAGATAAACTTATTGGTTTTTGTATCACCTTTAACATCTTTTCAATCTTATTTTTTACCTGATTGATTGTTTCTTGGTTGTCGGCTCCAAATATCCACTTTAACCTGTCACCTAGAGCGCTATTCTCAAGATTGGATAATCTAAAAACCATATTAGTGAGGTCATTTTCTAGTCTGTTAAAAGACTGTTCAATGTCATCTCTTAGTTCTTTTTGCTCCTCACCTTGTAGTGTTTTTAAGAGGATACTTCTGTCTAGTCTCATAGTTATCTCCAATGTTTATAAAACGTTGAAAGTTTACATTCTTAAGACGATTTATATGATTGCTTTCTGAATTTTTCGAGTTAGCCACAGTTTTTCCCTAACTCAATCAACCCATGAAACCCCCCTCAAACACGAGTACTCTAATTTCCACCCATTGCACCAGATTGTGTCATTAACTTGAGGTCAGCAACAATAGATGTAGGGTAGGCGCTGATGGCACCGCCTACCCTACATCTATTTTCAATTACTGATAAATTTTCGCTCAAAATTAATTTTTACTTTTAAAACCAACGAGATTTCATTATTTTTTCTCCTTCTTTAGATGAATTTGTTGTGTTTTCTGTCAAGACGAAATTGTATTTTTGTTTCTACACCTATAAGACGAATCCAGAGGTCAATTTCTGAATTTTTCGAGTTAGAGGCTGTTTTTTCCCCACTCAATGCACTCTGAGAAGTTCAGAGCCCCGACTTCCCGAAGAAGTCAAGGATCTATGCTTTAGCCCGATCGCCCTTACGCCTCTTACCTTTCACCCGTTTCAGAACCTCCTCAACCTCCCCACGAAAAGGGTAGAGCAACCGCAGACTCAGCGCACTTTGATACGCCTCCACTGCCTCCGTCACATCCCCCAACCCCAACAACGCCCTCCCTTGCCAGTAACAAGCCATAGCCGGGTCAAACTCCCTCATTTCCTGAGCGAACTGACAAGCCTTTTCCAACCATTTTCGACTCGCCACCTCATCCCCCGGCGTTGCACATATGCGGTATGATTCCATTGGAAGGGGTACAGTCCTTCAATTGGGCAGGGGTACAGTCCTATGTTTTAGGTAGTAGAGAAGCAATCTGATAGAAATCCTTAACATTTCTACGGATTTTGAATAACATAAAGTTTTTCTATGGAGGCGGGCTAAATAATGCCTTAACCGCGTGTTTTCTCCCTCTACCCGAGTCATATATGGCTTGCTAACTATATGGTCCATTTCATTAATAAATTGAGGATAAACTGCATAGCCATCCGTCACATAAAAAAAACATTCCCAGCCTCGAATAATTTTCCATAAGGGTTTAAATGTTTCTTTGGATCTATCCCCGACCACAAAAGCTAAAATGCCGGGAAACCTTTTATCTACAGCAGTCCAGACCCAGACCTTCTGTTTTTTTTTACCCACATAAGTCTGTAACTCATCAACTTGAGAGACTTCAGGTATTTCTTCATAATCAGGGTCAGGTGGTAAACTCTCGCCCGAGGCTTTTACCCAATTAATAACCGTGTTATGACAAACTCCAGTTAATCTTTCTATCCGTCGAAATCCATTCCCTTCAACATAGAGATGTAAACAGTGTCGTTTAACTTCGGGGGGATAACCTACTGGAGAATAGACGTCGATAAACTGACGACCACAGTCCTTACATATATGGTTCTGTTTTCCTCTCTTCAAGCCATTTTTACTGATATTGGTAGATTGACACTTAGGACAAATCATATTCTCTAGGGGTAGGGACTACCCCTCTATCATACCATATATGTGCAACGCCCCAACACCCGCCTCATCCCCCAACCCCGACAACGCTTTCCCTTGCCAACAACAAACCCTAGTCAGCAACAAAAGATGTAGGGTGAGCAATGCTCACCCTACCGCAATTTTCAGTCATAATGTATCAGCAATATCAATAAAATATTACTGATGCATTCAATCAAGTGGACTGAATTAAAACTATAAGAACCAGCGAGGATACGTTTTTAATTTACCTACTTTTTTATTTTTTAGCTGATTTTTTATTTTCAGTTTTTTCCAATTTAACTACCAAGCGATAGAATTTTTTAGGTGAAAAATCAGAATTTATATAAATTTTAAAACTTCCCAAAAACAATTAACAATTATAATTATTTCGATATAAAATTTATATCGAAATAATTATAATTGTTGAAAAAAATTAGTTCTGCTACTCGATTGATGCCAAGTTAAATCTTCGCCTTATCCCCTTCCTACAATCCCCAAGAGAGGTGATCGCTCCATTAGGCTCAGACTCTATCAAATTCATTCTAGTTGATAAAATGTTTGGGGGTCTAGCGAAGTGTTCGGTAGATTGATAGGCGTGAATTGTCCAGGAAGCCGCTCATCTCGCTGGAACACGGAGCTAACAAAATGATTGATCCAAAACTGACTATCCAATTCAATTACACAATAGCGAAGATAAGAACGGGTGTGTTCAACTTGTTCTCTAGAATTGGGTCGGGTTACAGTAATCATGTTTAAACATTCTTTTGAGGTAAACACGATCGACCTAACGATGGTTTTTTTTTGTTTCGCAATATTGCTGAGAGCTAGGTGAATTGTATTAAATTCGGATTGCCTCGTTTCTAATTCTTTTTGGAGGCGATGGAAATTAGCCTCTGTGTAAACTAGCAGAGTGCTAGTTTGTATACGTTGTGTTTGGAATCGTTCTCGAAATTTTTCAATCGCATCACTCTCGGTATCTTTTTCACCACTTCGAGGTTGAGGACTGCTGAGGTGCTTATCGCAAAATTCTTGGCTTATATATGTGTCCTTGCTTTTGGTACCGGGATAGGTAGCAATCCCATCCTTGACCTGACCCCTGTCAGCTCTTTGGATATATTGTACAGCTAAGCGAAGCCTGTTTTCACGCGCCTTTTGCTCCCCCGTATCAACCGAGCGTTTGGCTTGAAAGTGGGAAGACTCTCCATTTGCAAGATCGGCACTTTCAACAATTAGGGGGGGAATTCTTAGGAAAAAGTCCGTATCTGTATCCAAGCGTGCCAACTCTATAATACGAGATTGAGTTTCTACATCAAATGGATTTGTCTTTAGATAACTCAGTAGTAATTTAGCAGAAATTACTTCTGACTTTTGACTTTGGATATAACTAACTAATGACACAGTTAACCTCTCTTGAAAGTCTGTTAAACTTGCACATGGGAGCTAAAATGCTTAAGTCCCATTATTTGCTCTATACACCTATAAGACGATTCCAAAGAACCATTTCTGAATTTTTCGAGTTAGAGGCTGTTTTTTGCCAACTCAATGTACCCATAAAACCATACTCAAGCCCGATCGCCCTTACGCCTCTTACCTTTCAACCGTTTCACAACCTCCTCAACCTCCCCACGAAAAGGGTAGAGCAACCGCCGACTCAGCGCACTTCGATACGCCTCCACTGCCTCCGTCACATCCCCCAACCCCAACAACGCTCTCCCTTGCCAGTAACAAGCCATAGCCGGGTCAAACTCCATCAATTCCCGGGACTGACAAGCCTTTTCCAACCATTTTCGACTCGCCACCTCATCCCCCAGCCCTCGATAACTCTCCCCCAGCCACACCGCAGCAGACACAGATTGCAGATAACCCCCCTCTTCGGGTAACAACTGCCATCCTTGCGCCAAAGCCTCCACCGCCTCCCCGTGTTTTCCCGCCAGGGCCAACACCCGTCCATGACTAAACCAAGCATCAGGTAACAGCGGTTCAAGTTGCGTCCCCCGCACAGAGACACCACACCCTCGATCAATCTCCTGAAAACTTTCCACCAACACCCGCCCTGCCGTCGTCCAAATACTCCAGCGTCCAGGAAAACGATCAAGCATCTCTTCTACTATTGATGCTAGGGTTACTTCAGGGTTAGATCCCCCTAAATCCCCCTTAACAAGGGAGACTTTGAGAAGAGTTTCCCTCTTGCAATTAGAAGGCTTTGCCTCCTCTGGCTCCCCCCTTAAAAAGGGGGGCTGGGGGAGATCTAGAGGGACTGGGGGAGAGGTTAAAGGCAAAATCTCACACAACGCCCGATAAATTTCACAATCCTGGGGATAGAGACGATAAGCCTTCAGCACCGCCTCAGCCGCTTTCTGATATTCCCCAGTATGGAACAAGCACCGCCCATAGGAATACCAACCCCTAGGATGATTCGGGTGTTCCTCCGTAAACCGTTCCAACACCCCAATCCCATTAGCGCACTCCCCCCGGAATAGGTGATAATATGCCAGCAACTCGCGGGCATCCGCCGCATCAGGAGCCTGTTGCAGTAAAGAACCAATTATCTGTTTAGTCTGCTTCCCCTCCTCACCGGATACCAATCTCATTCGGCAACGAGTATCCGTCTGGCGCTTGAGCGCTCGAAAATCACCCGGAGCCACCTCTAGCACTTTGCTCAACCGCCGCTGTGCTTGGGACACATTACCCACCGCCTGACTTGCATCGTAGCTATCAATCAATGCTACAACATCATCGGGGTTCAGTGACAAAACCTGATCAAAGGCTCGCAAAGCTGCAACCGCATCCCCTCTCCCCATTTGCATCTGCCCCAACGCCAGCCAGTGAGCCACATTATCTAGTTCTAGGGAAGCCGCCGACTCAAAAGCCCGTATCGCTCCCTGAGTGTCATTTCTACAGAGTGCGATTAATCCACGGATATGCTGCTGAGTCGCCTCATTGCGGGCATGGGTCAAGGCACTTTCATAAACCGCTACTGCCTCAACCTCTCGTCCCATAAGCTGCAAGAGTTTCCCCAATTGCAACCGCACGCCCATTAATGGTTGCTGCCGATCGATTACTTGGCGATACTCCTTAACCGCCTGCTCAATACGACCCATTGCATAGAGCAGATTTGCCAATTCCAACCGTTTCTTCCATCCAGAAGAATGCTGCTGCACGTACTCACTTAAGGTTTTCAGCTTCTGGTCAATTCGGGCTGGCTTGTCGTCTAGAACTAGGTATGCATTCAACTCCACCCCAGAGGACTGAGTGAGCGATACCACCCGGAGTGTAGTGTTTCTAGACATATTGCTGTTACCTGATAATTAATTGTCTCGCCAATGTTTTCAGTCATTGGGGCGATCGAGTCCGATGCGATCAGTTTATCGGATTGTAGAGGCAATCCCCTTGCGATCGCCCCTCCCGTGGTTGCTCCACAATCTTGAGGCGGTAGGCATTGGGGCGCTACCCGTGCAGCAAAATCATCCCGCCTCAAGGCAAAGTCCCCCTTTTTAGAGGACTCGGAGGAATCTAACCGAGTATCATCCAACCCTGAAAAATACCTGCTCAAACGCTTCTGCAGAATATCTCGGGCCTGTTGGATGCGCTTGTAAATGTTATTGAGCGAAAGAGCAAGTTGTTGGGCAATATCTTGATAGGCAATCTGATGCCAGTAACGCAGGATAAATGGAACTCGTAGTCGAGAAGGAAGAGAATTAATAGCGTGGCGAAGGTACTGTCCCAACTCATGATGTAGAAGTGCCTCTTCAGGAGAGTCAAAACCCGAAATAACTGCTGAGGTTCCTCGGACAGCTACTTCTTCAATATCGTCCATTTGCATTGCTTGTCGGCGACGTGCTCGGTAAATGTCTGTATATAAATTACGGGTTAAGCGAGTGAGCCAAGCTCGGAGGTTAGTGATTTTTTTGGCATGGTTTGGTAATTTATCCAACGCTTTAATCGTGGCCTGACTCAGCAGGTCTTCCGCTTCGATTGAGTTGCCGTTTGTCCACCTGAGACAGCACCGAAACAGGTAGTTTCGGTACGGTTGTAACAGTTCCCAGAACGCTTGAGTTTCCCCAGCAGCAAGGCGGTGTAAGAGTTCTTGTTCTTTGGCTAAGGGTGGGAGTTGATTAGTAGTGGCTTTCATTTCCATCATTTCACCTCGTCAATTTATTGAAAATCAATCTGTAGGGTTTATGACTGTCGGGGCCATTCATAATTGACCCTTGTAAAATAGAAATCGCACTCAACTGAAGCGAAACTCAAAAACTGTTTATAAAACAGAATTGCGATCGCGTATTCCCTCACAGAGATTGCGATCATCCTTGCTGACCTTGGGGTTATTCTCTAGGTAATCCCGCAGCCAATCGCAACTGTTCTCCAGTTCCTCCACGTTAGAAGCAAACGGCTGGATTTCGTCAAGATTCCAAAGAATGACGGTATTGTCAGCGCTGGCAGAAGCGATCGTCTTGCCATTTGCGCTGAAAGCCACGCTTCTCACCCCAGCACTGTGCCCTTTGAGGATTTTCAGCAGCGTGCCATCAACACCCCACAGGATGATCGTTTTATCGCTGCTGCCAGAAGCCAGAATTTGACCTTCCGGGCTAAAACTCACGCTCAAGACTTGATCGCTATGCCCTGTAAGCGTATTTAGCAGCGTCCCCTCCACACTCCAAAGTTTGGTTGTTTTGTCATTGCTCGCGGAGGCAATCGTTTTTCCGTCAGGTGAGAAACTGATTTTGTTAACGCCCCTAGAGTGACCTTCCAGAGTTGTCAGCAACGTGCCATCTTTGCGCCAAAGTTTGACTGTTGTGTCCACACTAGCAGAGGCAAGTATCCCAGAGTCAGGTGAAAAAGCAAGGTGACGAATGGCAGCGTCGTGTCCCTTAAATTTCTTCACCAATTGTCCATTGGGTGAGTATAAAGCGATTGTGCCGTCATCTGAACCAGAAGCAATAATTTGGCCGTCGGGCGAAAATGTTGCGCTCCTCACATCAACCTCATGTATTGGCAGCGTCTTCAGCAATGCGCCGTCCTTGCTCCAGAGTTTGACTGTTTTATCTTCGCTCGCGGAGGCGATCAAACTGCCATCAGGGTTGAAACTGGCGCTGTAAACGCTCTCCTCGTGTCCTTTGAGTACCTTGAGCAGCATTCCGTCCGGTTTCCAAAGTCTGAGGGTACCGTCTGCGCTGGCGGAGATAATCAGTTTGCCGTCAGGGCTGAAACTAGCACTGTAAACGCTGTCGTCGTGCCCGATTAGCTGAAGCTGGACGCGATCGCTCTTCCACAGCTTGACCGCATTGTCCGCACCGCTGGAAACAATCAGGTTGCCGTCTGGACTGTAACTAGCACTGTAAATACTGTCGGCGTGTCCGGGCATAACTTGCAGCAAATCTCCCTTGCGGTTCCAAATTTTGATAGTGTTGTCGGTGCCAGCAGTGACGAGTCGGTTGCCGTCTGGGGAAAAACTGACGCTCGTAGCAGCTTGACCGGACTGCTGCCAGATGGTGTTGAGCAACTCTCCTTCCAGATTCCAAAGTTTGACCGTCTTGTCCTTGCTAGCGGTGGCGAGTGTCTGTCCGTCAGGCGAAAAAGCTAGACTGTTAACCCAATTTTGGTGTTCGGTGAGCGTTATGGGAATCTCGTACGGTTGTGCGAGGTTCCATAGTTTGACCGTTTTATCCGCACTGGCGGAAGCCAGGGTCTGCCCATCTGGGGAGAAGGCGAGAAATAATACTCCCTCCAAGTGATCTTCTAAGGTTGTTAGTAACTTGCCAGAGCGATTCCAGAGTTTGATCGTGTTATCTTCACTGGCGGAGGCGATTGTCTGTCCGTCTGGAGAGAAACTGACGCTCCAGATGCGATCGCTGTGCCCTTCCAGGGTGTTGAGTAATGTGCCGTCTTTGTTCCACAATTTGACTGTCTTGTCGGCGCTGCCAGAAGCAATAGTCTGCCCGTCGGGAGAAAAACTGACGCTGTAAACCGTCGCCTGGTGTCCTGCTAGAGTCGCGAGCAATTCGCCCTGGCGACTCCAGAGCTTGACGGTTGCATCGCCGCTGGCAGAAGCGATCGTCTTCCCGTCTGGGCTGAAAACAGCTTCCCAGACCCGGCTCTGATGCCCCTCTAGACGGTTGACTTCCTGGGAACCGTAGACGATCTGCCGCAGAGAGGCGAATGTTTGCAGGTGAGTTTCTCTGCTAGCCCACGGTGCGTGTTCTAGCTGCCGAACTGCCCTGACGCCTACCATCATGGCTCCGATTTGGTCTTTATTCATAAATCGAGCTTCCGACAGAGTGGCTTCGGTTTTAATTTGATTTTCTTCTGCCAACTTGCGATTGCTCTCGGAGATGCCGTAAAGTACCAGGGCGACGATCGCCAATCCCGTGGTCAGCGCCAAGCCCATACCGATCCCGCCGATCGTCGCTTTGTGTTGTTTGGTTTCAGCGATACCGCTGTTAGTGATATACTGAGTGTGCAAAGGCGTCGGTTCCGGATCTTGGGATACTCCTTCCGACAGCCATTGCCGAGCTTCTTTCAAATCATTGCCACGCAGTAAAAAACTTTTGTCCCGCTCTTTTTTGTCCCATTCGATAGCTCGCATCAGCAACCGGGTATGAGTTTTGACGTGGCTTAAATCAGTATCCAGTGTTTCGACTAACTGTTTGAATGCCGGGTCGAAATCCTCCGTTGCCTGAAAGGGAATAAAGTTGAGGCTCCGCAGCACCGGATGCACACTCGCCGAGGGAGTCTTGCGATACATCACCGGCACAAGTCGCTTGTTGTGCTTTATCGCGTGTTCGATTTCTTCATGACAGGGTTTAGAACTGGCGGAATCTGGCGAAATAATAAAAATAAAATTCGCCGACTCTTCTATGCCTGCATACATTTCCTCCCGCCAATCTGCCGTCAGTGGAATATTGTTCTGGTCGAACCACACCTCTCGATTAAGGGTTTTGAACCCTTTGTAAATTTTTTCTACGAAATCTAAATCTTTGCGTGAATAAGAAATAAATGCTTCTTTCATGCACCCTTCTCCGATCTGACTAAAAAACAAAACGGCCAACCCGCCAAAAAATCAAAGCACGAAACTGCCGAACAAGTAGGTGCGTCAGAAAATATTTGCTCTACCGGACTTACTATGGAAAGGGGCGGCCAAAAGTGGAATAAAACCTTTGCCAGGAGAGACATTCAGTCGCCTAGTAGTTTCTCCTTTATTATTAACAGTTATGCTGGCCTACAACGTCCGCTTAGCAAGTGTTTTACCGTCTGCTCACCGAGAAGTTTACAGACTAGGTCCGGTAGAACAAAAATATCTAGCGATGTAATGTGCCAAAGTGTTCAAATTAAATTTAAACTTTTTCTCCCAGCCACATAGTATCTATCTAAAGGTTTGAGCAGTCCACTTAAAGCGAGTGGCAATCTTCTCTACATAACATCCTTGAGCATTCAAACCAACATATTTTGCTCGAATGTTGCTCGAATTTTGTACAGGCATACTTATACAACCGATTGCCATAGAACGGGGCTTTTCGGGTTGCCGGGTAATCGGAAACGCAGTGATCAGGGAACGATAAACTCAATTACCTTTTTCCCCACTACCTATTATCCATTACCCATACGACAGCCCAGAGGTGTCAACACGAGTTACTTAGAAATGTAGTGGATCCACAAATCACCATCGGAGCCACAAATTTGCTTCATCATGCCGTAGGTATAGGTCAAGCCTTTGCCGCTGACGCTGGTATCGTATCCCCACTCGTACCATTCTCCATATGGATCATGGACGATCCAGCCTTTTTCGTTGTAGCCGACAATAGCGGTGATATGCCCCGAACGGGTAAAATAGCCATGAACGACGCAAGGATTGCCCGATGCTAACCATTTTTTCACGTCTCCCCACTTAGCATTTTCTTGAAAGTCGTCTTTGTAGCCGTAATCTTTCACGACTTTGGCTAGGTCTACTGGGGAATGCCGATCCAACCCATTATCGAGACAATATTCATACAATTCGTCTTCGATTTGTTCGCCATGTGCGCCATTTGGGGAGTGCCCCAAATACACCATACACATGGCAATACTGGTGACGTTGCACGAGCCGTGGGGATTATTTTCGTTATCGAGTTGGGTGAAGTAGGGGACATCTAATTGGACCCTTTCTGGGAGCGCTGTCGATGCTAGGGTTAGAACCGAAGACGTGCGGGTTGTGGTTCGGGAGTTGGTGGCGATCGCGCTGGTGGTGCTTGCAGTCATTGCGATTGCAGCACTCGCGGTTGCGGTTACTGTACTGGTGGGAACTTCGTCCGGGTTTTTCCAGATTTGAATAAATTCTGAGATGTCGCTCAGTAGTTCTGGATTTGTTCGTTCTATTTCTTGTTGGAGGAGCTGTAGGGCTTTTTCTTGGTTAGGTTCGCCCTTGTAGTATTTGAAAGTATTGACCAAAGAAATGCTCATTTTGTTTTACTTTTTTCGACGACTCTAACAAGGGGTTTGGTTGAATGTTGATTGGTTGATTTATGAGCAGTGAGAAACTCGGGTGTAGTGGAGAATAGGGTAGAAGGGTGACTGAGAATAGAAAGAGCGATAAGTAGTTAATATTTTATACTAAATAAACTCTTATCTAAAAACTCTCTTATCAAAATTCCTTACCCAGAATTCTAAATTTTCCCATCAAAACTCACCGCTCAAAAGGCAACCCATTTAACACTCTTTTTAAACCAGATACTTTTGCAAATCTTGTACTAAAGGCCAAAAGTGATCCCAACCGTTCAGGCCGCCATTAACTAAGCGCCGGACGAGTTTCCAGTCACCGTCCATAGCAGCTTGGTCAACCTCGCGATCCCAAAAATACTCTAGAAGAATTTTAGCGGCGATTTGAGCATCTAACGCCAAGTCCGGTTGTTCCTCTAAAGGAACGCCCAATTTTTGACCGTACATCCGATAATTCGCCCGACCTGTAATTTGAATGAAACCACGGCCATGATAGCGTATCCCGTCACCGGGCTGGGTGTTGCCCAAATCATCCCGGTCTTCGTACATTTCAGTGAAATAGTCGTCGTCTCCCCACTCGTTAATCGGTCGGAAGCCGGCAGTTTCTACACCAATGGTAGCCAGGGCTGCTATCAGAGTGGGCTTGTTCAGGATGCCTTTTGCATCCAGCCCGCTCAGCAATCCGGGCAGGTACGTTTGAGCATCTTTGAGGGGACAATTAAGAACCTGGGAACACAGTTCCGGAGTAATCAACTCGCTGCCTGGGTTAAAACCGGGCACGGAATTGGCTTGAATGAGCTGTTTAGCCAGTTCTGGAGTAATTTTGTCCGTGGGAGCTTGGAAGGCTTCGGCAAAACGAGCGATCGCTGCAGCCGTTGCTGCCGTACAAACTCCATCCGCAGGACCCCCGAGCAACTTCAGTGCCCGCAGTCGCACTTGCATTTGCTTGATCAATTCCTTATTCTGAGCCGCCTCGCTCATGGGCAGCGCTTTGCCGCTCTTGAGGATATCTTGCAGTTTGATTCCCGTCGAGGCTGTTTGAGAGCAGCCGTTGCTTTGCCCGATTTTGCCGCCAACGTAGTGAATCCACAAGTCGCCGTCAGTTCCGCAGACATCTTGCATCATCTGATAGGAATACGTCAACCCTGCGCCGCTAGCACTTGTGTCATAACCGCTGCTGTACCACTGTCCGTAAGGATCGTGGACGAGCCAGCCTTTATCGTTGTAACCGATAATCGTGATGATGTGTCCGGAACGAGTAAACCAACCGTGAACGATGCAGGGGTTTCCACTTTCGAGCCACTTTTTGACCTCTCCCCATTTGGCATTCGGCTGAAAGTCGTTTTCGTAGCCATAGAGAGTAAATAGCCTGTCTAAGTCTTCAGGAGAATGCCGCGACAGCCCGTTATTTTGCATGTAGAGATATAGTTCGTCTTCGAGCTGTTCCCCAGTGTTGGCATTCCGCAGCGAGTGCCCGAAGTACCCCATACACATCGAAACACTGGTGACATTGCAGGAGCCGTGGGGATTGTTTTCGTTGTCGAGCTGGCTGAGATAAGGAACGTTCAGTCTGACGGTGCCGTTCTTTTGAACGGTAGCGTTAGAGGGGGAACTGTTCCCATTTGTCGATAGAGTTGCAGACGGAATTCTCCACATTCTGACGAAATCTGAAGAATCCTCAAGAAGGTCTGGCCGAACTGCTTTGAGTTGCTGTTCGAGTCGCTCTATAGCTCTAACTTGGTGAGAGCTTCCCTTGTAGTATTTAGCGACATTGACTAAAGAAATAGCCATGAGAGATGCCCTGTATATAGAAAATTGTTCTTAGTTAGAATCTGGTTTTAGCTGTCTTCCCTCGACTGGCAATAAGGTAGATTTAATTCTGCCACTTGCCACCAGTTTGCCACCAGTTTGGAAGAAGATCAACGGTTGCGCTTCGGTATTTAGTTTCCCAAAGAAAAAGAAGACACGCTATTCTCCGAACTCTGAGAATTAAGAGGCGTGAGGAGATCTCCACTCGAAAGCGCTTTGTGATAGAAAAGTGCTTCACGCCTGTCCTGCTAAGAGATGGCGATCGCTCGCTGTCTCCAATTTCTCCTGAACACTCGTCAGATTGGCGGATTGGCTGAAAATCCGCTGCGCTGGCAAGCGAGGATGTCTAGGCCAACTGGCCCTTTCAAGTTTGCTTCGCTTCTAATCTTCCTCCTCTGGATAGATTCTTCTATTCAATCTTTATGGTAATGAGTTGTTCGCTTTGGGTCAATACCATTAGCTGGGACAGTAAAATTTTATTGTTGATTTTTCTGTCGGTTCGGCAATGCCCTTGGGGAACTCCAAAAAATAAAATCTCCAAAATGTTCGTTCGTAGGATCAAAGGAGTAGTAGGGGCGTATTGCATACGCCCTCCGGAGGGCGTATGCAATACGCCCCTACACATACCTTCGTTTTAATTGAACGTTTGGAGGATTTATATTTTGCAATCCCCTTGCGAAATCTCAACTGCGGCGTTTTGGTGGTCTACGGCATGAAATCCAGTTATCCCTCCTAGGCGAATCGCCCTTTCATGAATTTTTAAATTGCCATGAATTATATTAAGCGGTCAGTTTTTTCCATTGGGAGCGCCTATAAAAGTCCAAAAAAGCGAGACTTGCACGGCAGCGCTGTGCTGAGACAAAACTCAGCCAGATAAAAAACTGAAACTTAATTAATCCAGGTTGCTACTGAGATTTGGTGGAATGGGTAAACTCGTGGCTCATGATGGCCCCAATATTGTTCTCTTTCAGCAGCCCAATTACCCATTCCACCCTAGTCAAGTCAACCGATAGGAAATTGAGCTAATTAATCTCAATTTTTCTAAGAGAATCCAGAAACTCTTGTTCCTCAACCATAGCTTTGCGAATGCGGGATATCATAGAAGAGGCTGTATTTTTGTTGACATCAATTTCTTTGGCAAGCTGGCGGACGCTCACCGATTTCTCGGAATTATAAATCAAGTTAATCGCGCAAACCCATTTTTCAATGTCCACGCGGGTTTTGTGAAACAAGGTTCCTACGGTAACGCTGTAGGAAGTAAAGCAGGTATTGCAGCGATATCGACCTTCATTTTTAATGGCAGAAGAATTGGTTGAACTGCAATAGGGACACTGTGGTTTATCCCCCCATCGGATTTGCTCTAGATAGGAAGTGGTTTTGGTATTTAACATGGAAAAAGTCCGAAATTATTGACTGCAAAAACAACAGGCTAAATTTGGCCGCCCCAATATAAAACTGGGGGCTGTAATTCGTTGCCGAACTGGACCGCGTTGGCAGGTCAATCGTACTCCTGAAAGCAAAGGTGTTTTGGAAGTTTCCCAATTTATCCTTCACAATTATTTTGCCTACTTGAACGGTCTTTCCTAGTAAGGAAAATATCTGGAAAAGCGAGCGACTGGTGGGTTTAGGTGCAACAGACAGGTTTTCTGCTCCGGTGCGATTTAAAGAAAGCGTTCTTCTGGCTAGAGACCTGCGTTTCGGGTCGGGTGCGCTCCTCCGATAGGCGACGAGCCGAGCGATTCGAGCCACGCTAAGTGGGCGAAACACGCCCATTGCCTTAGAAGGCGCAGTTGCTCAACACTGTGATTCGAGCCACGCTAAGTGGGCGAAACACGCGCTTGTCTGCTTGGGGATTCAGCCATTGTCCCCAGTGTTTAACCCCTTGACATTAACATACAAATAGAATAATCTATTGTTTGTATGTTAAACAGGTTAAACGACAACCTCGGGCGGTGTCAATGGTGAATCAGGGTGATTTTGTAAAGAAATGATAAAACAATCAGACCAATGGTCTGCCCCTAACGAGGTAGTTTGGCATCATGAAGCTGGAACGGCTCTTTATTTTGGCCTTTCCCGTCGCTCTAAACCTTACCCCTCTAGGAGAGGCACTCACCATGATCTCAGAAGAAAAGAAGCAGAGATTTTCCGATCTCCTCAAGTACATTCGTGCCAACGACGGTGTGAAGAAGTTCGCTGCTCGTCTAAAGATCAAGCTCCCGACCTACAGCGCTTGGGAAACAGCGAGGGCTTTTCCGAGCGAAAACACTTGGCAGACACTGCTGCCCAAGTTGTGCGCGTTGTCGGGTTTCACCCCAGAAGCGATCGATCGCTACTTGCGCGGGGATTACGAACTAACCGATCTAATGGAAGGTTTGGCAGGAGAGGGCTTACAGCCGAGAGTTCGACCGGCCATAACCATGGCAAAATTTCGCGCTTGGTTGCAGACTCTTTCTTTAATAGAATTGGTGCGCGTTTTGAAAGATGCAGTCGTCCGGACAACGGAGGTGGCTTCGTCGCCTCAGCGCCGCCAGACAGAAGATGACACGGCGCTCACAGAATCATCTGAACCTGAAGCCCAGGGGCGCGAACTGAATCGCCCAAACACCTCGGATTCAGGATATACAGAAAATCTAGAGAAATTTCAAGTTGAGGATCTTGATAGCGAAGCGGCGGTGAATCTGATTTCGTATCTTGCAGAGCGCTTGTCTTTAGAGGCAATGGTACAAGTAGATCTCCGACTGCGCGACCTTATATTTAGCAAGGTTCAAAAGTTGGGCTTGCAGGAAATGAAAAAATATCAAAACAATCCTTTTTACCTTTTAATAGATGAATATAGGCTGAAAAATAAGTTGACCTACGAGCAATTTGAAGAACTGCTGCTTGAAGAAGGAAGGGATGCTGGGTTAGATGCCCGAAAAGTGGCGGATATTATCAGGGGGAAGGCGCTGCCAGACGATCGAGAGCTGCTTTGGCTGGGCGTCTTTATCAGAAAACCCGATGGTAGTTTTTACGACCACGAAGAATTACTCATTTTGAGAGACGGGTTTTTCCAAAAACGACCAGCGGACTTACAATCCGAGCAATTGCCCGATGGGACTTCCCACCATATTTTGGGGGAACATATCGGTCATGACGAACCGGAAAATACTTTTAAATGTCAGGGAAATAAGTAGAGGATGAAATGTTTAGTAATCAGAATGAAAGCAGTGACGAATTGCAACTAGAGAGAGAATTTCAATCGGCATCAGACGGACTGGTGGGAACTCTGGTCACTAAATTAGTTCCTTCTTCGGAACTGAAGCGCATCTTGGAAGAAGTGAAAATTCAATTAAACTCGGATACGAAAAGTCTTCGGTTTGACTGTCCTTCAGGAACGGTAGCGGCCCAATTGTTTAAAATGTCCCATGTCATTGCTTTGGCCATTTATGGTTTAAGAGAAACTCTGCAGCTTCGCTTTATCCCCCAAATAGAAATTTTCTGTACGGGGCAGCAGTTCATACCCCGTTTAAATCCCGAAAAAATATTGAGAGATAGTCTTATGGGAACAAATGCTGATTCTCAGTCCTTCAGAAATTTGGGCGTTTCCGAGCTAGATTTGAATTTGAACGAATTGTATGGCGATCGCCATCCGATTTACATTACCCAAATGTCTGACCAGAAAGTTTTGTTTGCCAACCGCGCTGCTCTAATGGCGAACAATCGCAATGCTGGGGAGATGGTGGGTAAGGAAGTCACGCCCCTTTGGGACGATGACATTCTCGTTGAATTGATGAATCGTCTGCAACGGGACGGGGAACTTTGGCAGTACAGCTATCCGGGCTATCGCTGGTCTCGTGAACCCGGTTCGCCAATTTGGCGACGCGAGCGCTTTATGTTCACAGCCGACTACAAAATGGTAGAGTTTTTAGGGTCTACTTGTCGCTTCTGCGTCATCACAGGCGCTGAAAAAACGTCAGTTCGATGAATGTAAGAACGCAGATCCTCTGATTCACCTTGTAGCATAAAAGTAGGACAAGAGCGAGTTCTACCAATTTTTGGAACCCTGGCTACAAGTAGAGACTATTAACCAAGTAGGGTAAGAGCAAAAATATATCAGGAGTTTGTAAGCTAGTGCAGGTGGGCAAAAATAGGTAGCTAGTCTATTCAGGCTCCTTGAAACTTAAAAACTTTCATAAGAATATTTTTGCCAGGGTACGGTTAAAGCAAACGATAAATTTTACCGCACAAGCAGACGAACCAAATTAATGGGCGTGTCTTAGCTAGAGGTAGTGACATAGCTAAAGAACCGGAATATCATAAATAAATAAAGCCAGCGAACGGTAGAGTGATTTGGAGTCGGAGTTATGGAGTGAGCAATGCTGTAGCGGGTTTTTCAGAAATTGTGAAAAAACTTTTGGTTATGCCGTATCGTTAAGGCACGACACCCTTGCGACCTTGATTCGTGTATTTTATTCTTCTGTGGTGGCTTTAATGCTAGTGAAAACGACAAAATTATGCGGTATCGATTTATCGCCACTATATACAGAGATGTAGTTTCTTTTTTCAATTCCTTTTGCTGAATTTTGCTAAATCGGAGGGACTGATGGATCGCCTCCCTAACAATAAATAGGTCATATTAGCTTTCAATCCATTGACTAGGTAAAATCATGGTGCAGGTCTCTACTAATCCCACTGCCAATCGAGTCGAAGAACAACAACTTTTACACTGTCTTGCCGCAGGCGAAACTCGTGCCTTCTGGCAGCTCTTCCAAAAGTACCGAGGCTACCTGTTGCGGTGCTGCCTCAAATGGACTAACGGCAACTCAACCGATGCTGAAGATGCGCTGTCACAAGCGATGCTGAAAGCGTGGGAAAAAGTGCAAAAGTACGCGACGGGGGAAATCACTAATTTTAAGGGATGGCTGACGACGCTAACACGCAATCTATGCGTGGATATGTATCGAGAACGCAGTCGAGGAGCAAATAAAGTTGAAGATATAGAAGCTTACGCAAGGAGTGAGGAGCAAGGACTGGTTTCCTCAGACGAAACGCCTGAGAATGCTTTGGAGGCTGACGAAAAGAAGATTGTGATTCGCCGCGCTATTGATAGCTTACCGGCTAGGCTGCGCGAGACTTTTATACTACACTTTTATAAGGAGTTGTCTCATCAAGAGATAGCCCAACAGCAAGATATTTCCTATCAGAATGTCTGCAAGCGTATCTCCCAGGCGCGTAAAATTTTGCAAGAGGATTTGAGAGGGTATTTTATTGGGAAGGAGGGAGCGGATACGGATAAAGCTGTTCCCCTGACCGCAACGGAGTCGGCAATTGGGGAACTGTCTGAGGGAAATGTGAGAGTTGAAGCGGGAGCAGCAGAAACGGTGACGTTATCTGTTGCGGTGGAGGAAGTGGAGAGTGTAGGGGATGAAGACGCGATCGAGGTAGCGCGTGATGTGCAGCACTCTGAGTCAGTGATGGTTGTGGCGACTAATGATGAGAAGTTAGAACTAAAGAGTGATGGTTGTCGGTGTGTTGAGGCGGTGCCGGGTGAAAGGCAGTCTGCACCGATTTTGGCTAGAGCACAATTTGAGGAAGAGACGGGAAGTTGGGGGAATTCTTGCGTGCTAGTGCAGAGAAGGCTTGAACAGCATGACCAGGAGGAATGGGAGGGAAATTCTGCTACAGTTCCACACTCATTATTTCTCTCGTCTTTCCAATTCTCAATCCCAAGTCAAGAGTCTGTGGGGGATGGAAATGAGCGAAAGCTTTTTTTGACTCAAACTTCCTCCAAGCTGTTTTATTCCAAGGGGAACTTTATCGAAAAATTCCAAAAGGTAAGCAAGAAAACGTCTAGAGAGATAAAGGTGAAAAGAAATGAACTGGATTTCCCTCTCGTGAGAAATCCTAATCTTGTTATTGAGGCGGGTGGGAACATCCAAGCTGAAAAAATTTCTAGCTTGGAGGATTCAGAAAGCGATCGGGTATCGCAGTTGCGCCACAAGAAGCGATTTTTTCTCTATCCACCAGTGCCGCAACTGCCAAACATCATTATGTGATAGTCGTGACGGCGATCGCACCAGCTTTTCATAAGTCTGATCAAGAACGCGATCGCCAGTGACTCGTTCAATACTGTGTAATCTCTCGAACTGCGTGTACGCAATGAAAACTACACAACTTTGTGAAAAATCTTCTTCCTCAAAACATTCAGAAAGTGATAGTGACACTCGTCTAAATCATAAGAGATATCCAAAAATTAAGTTTTAATTTAGCCACCATAAGGCTTGTGGACTGATTATTGGAGATGTCTATAGAACCCAGAAATAGGAGATACAATATGCCCCATATACGACAACAAGGAATCCTGAGCGCCACCTCTGACCCAGTGACTGATGCTGATGTCATCATGACAGCGGCGATCGTAGGACATTCGTATGAAAGACTGAGCGCAGGCAAGAATTGCAGATATGATGTCGAAGCGGGCGATATACCGACTGACATGAAGCCTCACGAAGAGGCGATGAGGAAGATCAACAAAGCACTTGCAAACGGAGGGTTGACAAATAAAATTGCGAGCGTGGGTATAACACCGACCTACGCTCCTGAAACAAGCGTGGTACGGATCGTTGGAGGGACCGGAAATCAATCCCTAGACGAAAGATCTCGGTATGAACCCAAATTACCTTCAGGGTTATCTAAAACTCTCTACGATCTAGTTATGGGACCAGACGGACACAGACTTGGATACCAAGGACGAGGGGCTTACACAGGGTTCATTGCTGGACGCAAGGACGGACAAACTGGACTTATGAGTACCTATCGCTTTAAAGTGTTGTCAGAGAACGGACGACGTTGGATTCCGAGTCAGATAGATGAGCGCATGGGGCCTCCAATAGGAAATGTCTGCGGTCTGCGCAGAGCGTGGGGGATGATCGGCAACAATAAAACCCAATGCCAGATAGAATCTGAAGGGATGTACTTCCAGGACGAGGACAAGGCAAGGGGAGGACAACCAGCGGGCGCAGAGGACATCGTTGGATACGTCCACGGGATGATTCAGGCCATCTATGATGTTGTTTGGCGAAAAGATGGAACTCCTTACGAGATAAGTAGGTAGGTACAAAAAATCGAAACTAAGTAAAGATATGTTAAGAAGAGGGGCCAGGCTTAAACTTAACCCGTTTGGCTGTATAGTTTCCCTCTACACTTCGGGCCTCTACACCGGAGATCACCGCATAAGCTAGGTCTAGTTCATCTTCAAACATACGTCCGGCCAATTCATCACGTTTCAAATGCTGCCACTCTAATTCAATTTTGTTCATTTCAGAGCAGTATTTAGGGAGTAAGAAAATGTATAATCCTTTCTCTTCCCATGAAGACCATTTATCTTGAACTTCTAAACTTTTATGAATCGGCCCATTGTCTTGCACTATTACCCGAATTCGTCCAGTTTTGGCTAACTCCTCCGCTGCTTCCTCCGCTTCTATGTCCATCATTTTAATATAAGATTTACTGGTGAAACTTCCAATGGCCAGACCATAGGTAAAGCCAAGTTTGGGTTGCATTATTCCTAAAATGCTTAGTCTTCTACCTCGCCTTTGCGTTTGTTCCTGACATTTTTGTTCCTTCTTTGGAAAATAGGTATAACTGACCGAACTCCATAAACAAAACCCCGACTCATCTAAATACTTTAGGTCAATTTCTCCCGCTGCTGCGGCGAATTCCAGCATATCTAGATCCGCTTGTTTTATCCTTTTTTCTTCAGGGTCTTGCTTACTTTTATGACTGATTCTTGTCCGTTTCCAAATTATTCCCTTTTTTTTTAGCACCCGTCTGAGGCGATCCGGACTTAGGTAAACTTGCCGTTCGTCCGCCAGTTTTTGAGCCAGTTGTTTACTGTTGTAGGTGCGTGGCTCCTGCCTAAGACATTCTTCTACATAAGCTATATCAGCCTCTTTCCACTTCGATTTGCTTCCGCGCCCCGATTTGTCCCACAGTCCCCCTAGTCCCTTCTTCTCCCAACGATGCAGTGTGTCCCTGACTCTAGAAATAGACCAGTTAAAGTGACTCGCAATCTTTTCAACATACCATCCATGAGCATTTAACCGGACCACGGAGGCTCTATCTTTTACCCTTTGAGGTAGAGTTGTTGCCATTCTAAGTTCAAATAGGGTTCGATCTTCTTCTGGGGTAAGAAAGACTCTCAGGCGAGCGCCCATAATTTTTTCCTCCGGTAATGATGGGACAGGTCTTTACTTATCTTTACATACTTTCGATTTTTTGTACCTACCTACTTAGCCGTGGGGAACAAGACAGTAAAACTTGCCTCTTGCTTCCCATGTGCAATATTTATGGAAGCCACAGGATACCCAGCCTCATCCACACACCTCGGGCGAGGGGAGTCTTGGTGTATTCTGCATTCTAATCTTAAAAACCCGACATCAGAAGACACCGCCCGCAGAGAGTGCAATGACAAATGGGCTCTTTACTGCCAGACAATCATTACCAGAGGAATCGCATGTATGGTTACAAATACTCCGAACCTCGTCAAGGATACCCACACAGTGAGCTACGCCCAACTGTCCGCCTACATTAACGACAAACAAACTCCTGACCACAAATATTTATATGCCAATCTAATCCTTGATGCTGTAACCGTACACAAGAGCGAATTCAAACGGATTAATGACACTCTGAACCTCTGATATGAGGATTCGGGCACGCTAGCTCGTGAAGGAACGACCGTTCTTGCAGAGTTCACCAAGATACAGGTATTGAGCTATTCGTACCGCCTAAAGAATGGCTCACTGCCTACCTGTGTTGCCTACATGTGTACACTATCTTGCCTTGGCTTAAGCCAGATCAAGAACGCGCTCGCTTCGTTCAGTTAACCTCATTTGATTCCCAGAGAGTAAGACGAAATAGATGGGTTGATAAACTCCGTTCCGAAACTGTCCTGTTTCTAGGTATATCACCTTCTAGTCCGAGCGCAACTGGTGGAGTTTGAGGGAGTGCGATCGCCTCCTTTGCTCCTTCTCCTAATGAATTTTTGGAGTGCATCGAGGTAAGGAAAAATTTGATGACTCGAACAATTCAGAAATTGCTTCAGGGATTCGTCTTCAAAGTGTAACTCGTTGGAAAACCCGTACAACTTTATGAGTTAGTGCATGGGGATGAAGATATCAAGGTTCGTGAGCGATCGCGTTATAACACAAGGGATAAAATTTGTTACTCCAAATATTCAGAAACTGAGTCTGAGAATCGTCTTAAAGGGGTAACGCATTCATAAAGCTGTAAGATTTTTACAGTTTCTCACAGATCGATTCTTCAATTTTAGGAGCAAATCATGGCAGCCGCAACACAAACACAAGAAACAAAACTAGAAACAAAACAAGAAATCTATCTGGGTGCAGTTATTGAAATTAATGAAAAGCCAATTAATTTGATTCCTAGCACTCCTATTAACCAAATAGAAACCAAAGGCTTGAAGCTTTCACTAGACAAGGCTGTAGAACTGGGAACGCTAGGTAAGGCTATGGCTTCCCTGTGCAAGGACATGGGAATAGATGATCCATTGTCTGAGGAGAAAATTAAGAAGATCGATACCCCTTTGTTTAAAAACCTAGCTGAAAAGACTGCTAGCGCTAATATGAGGATTGAGGCATTAAAGTATGAACAGCCTCCGGTAAAGGAGGATGAAAAGGGGGTAAAAACCACCCCTCCCTCTAAATATGTGTTTGTTGCTTCAGTTAATTGGGATAAAAATTCATCCGATACAGCTAAAGATTTTTTTAAACTCAGAGGCTTAATCGTAGGAATTTCTAGCGGTTTTACTGATGATAAAACAGGAGAAAATCTAGAAGTACAACAAGCTTTCCTTTCTGCACTACAAGCGATACCTTCTGTTGGAGCTTTACCACCGTCTGCAAAGGCTCCAACTACATCGGATAATGCTTCGGGTACTTCAACTACTCCCGATAATGCTCCGGAGGAAAAATAACTTAACTGCTAAAGGAGATAACTTTTAATACCTTTAGATAATTGGTTGGCAAGCTCTGCAAAGTATCATAATTTTGTACTGTGTGTTGCCCCCAATCTGACAATCCTCAATCTGCTGTAGGTTGAAGCTCTGATCAACCTACAGCCTCAAGGGCATTATCAGGATGAATCGCTACATCTATTAGCTAATTTTAGCTAAAAAGCCAAAGTCAACGTAATGACTAACGTTTATCTGCGGGAATTGAAGTCTTTACCATTCCCTATAAAACCCACTTGCCTTATTAGGTTGCTACTATGGCCGATCGCTACTTAATGGTTCCCATTGAAGTCAATGCCCTCTGTCTCTCCAACAGTGATTTACTCGCTGGGGCAATGGCAGATTTTAGTCGCTTGCCATATTTTGATGGAGAACAAGATGTCAATACTCACGTTACTAACATCAGTGAATCGATAGTTACAACTCCTTTTCAAAGCTGTAACTTTTCAGTCCCTGCGGGTACTCATTTACATTGGAAATTACCAAAAGCACTATGTAAAGGCAAGCAAGAAGAGGGAAAAAGCCCCCAATTCCCAGCCGTTCCCAATCGGTGGTTAATTACCCGTCGGGGAGGGACACTCAATCCTAAAGCCTGGGTTGTAGAAAGTGACTATCTGTGGCCTGAAAAAAGTACAGCTAACAATGTTTGTATTCCCTTTCCTACGAAGCCTGATGAGGGGAAATATCAACCCTTTCGCTTTTTAGGTCGCCAAGTAATACTCAAGGATTGGCCTCTAAAGGATCCCCTCGCAGAATATTGGGGAAACCAGTTAACTGCAATTGGCTATGGTGAGCCTACTTTTGCTGCATTTTATCCCAACGCCTATAGCGTTTTTGGCTGCTATGATGTCGAAGTTGAGAAAGCAGCTGAGAATCTTAGCTATGATGTTTTGGGATGGTACAGTGATCCAGATCAAGACTATTTAAAACAGTTTTTACAAAATATTTCAAAATTAGAAAAACCATTCAAAAAGGCTTTAGAAGATGAACTTAAATGGAGTGTTAATGGGGAAGAAAAGCCCACTCAGATGCTCTGCTATGGTCGCATGACCTTCGGGCAAGGATTATCCAACAAATCACAATCTGAAGATAATACATCAGTTACAATTGCCCTGGCAAATACTGGGACAGAAGCATTATCTGCTTATCTAGCCGATAAAGTCACCACAAATAAAGCCACTTCCCTCGCATCCAAACAGGCAATAGAGAACTATTTAGAAGCGCTACAACTGTCCGCAACTCTGGAGGGGCATCATTTAGACTTAGATACTCGGCTCAAGGAAGCCCGCCATGAAAAAGGATTCACAGGATTAGCGTCAGGTATCCTTTGGCGTATCGAAAAAGTAGACCCTAAAAAAGATTGGGGCGTTCCATCCGAGCATGAGTTGGCTGACACCCATTCACAGGCCAACCAGAATGCCTCCGAACCCTTGATTCCTGATGAGCTTGCCAGGGCACTTTTGCACCTCAATGAGTGGCAAGAGGAATATAATCGATCGCTTTATGAAATAGAGTCCCGACAAGACCAACTTTTTGCGGATTGGTATAAGTACATCATTTGTGCCTATCCACCGATTGGCAGGCTAACTGAATATCCCAGACCAGATCGGGTCAAGCACTTTATCCAAACCCAAGGAATTGATGCCTTAGATCGCCTGAAATCTGAAACAGGAATCTTAACTTTAGAAACCGACGATAAAGGAAAAATAACCAGGGCTGCTGCTTCACTAGAAACTTCTACAAACAATCCGAATTCGTTAGCGCAGAAAATTGCTGACCGTATCAATTTTATCGTCCAGCAATTAGATAACTTATCCCCAAGGGAACCTGATACCAGAACTGCATCACAGATCTCTTATCAACTGCAACCTCTTCCTGCACCTCGTTATTGGGAACCCAATGAACCCGTGGTCATGGTGGTTGGAGAAGCGGCAAGGTTTACCGCCCCGCCTACTCCTGCGGATCAGTCCCTGGCTTGTACCCTCTGGAATCCAGAACCATCTAACTTTGCCCAGCAACTGGCGTCTTTTTTGCGGGGTAACCTTCAAGTTAACCCGGAAAACAACAACGAACTCTTAAACACTTTAGATCAGCAGATTACTAAATTAATTGGAACTGACTCAACAGGCCACCCAGGGCATACCATCTGGCAAGAACAGCCCTGGAATCCTTTTATGCTGGAGTGGGAAGTTGCATTCTACCCCATCAAAGGTCAAGGTAGTAACCTTTCATCCAGTCGCAACTATCCAACTAATTTTCTGACTGGTCACTATCAGCTTGACTCCGATGCAATTGATCTAAGACACCAGGAGAAAGAAGGCAATTCCAGCGACAGTACGATTGTTCAGGATATCTACAGCGGTCGGAGTTTCCTCAGCAGCCATGCTACCCTGCACCACAAAGAACGCATTATTGATTACTTCAGCAAGCAGCCTGTTTTTGAAGACTACTGCCGACAACAACAACTACCCCAAGAAAATTTATTTTCAGAACAGGTGAACGTAAACAATTTTATTGACTGGTTGCAAACTCAAGTGCTCACTCTAAATAGTCAAAATTTTGAGTCGCAGAAGGCGCAATATTCAATTTACATATCCCTGCTGCATTCTTATCAAGAACTAGGACAGACGGTATGCCTCTCACAGTGTTTGAGTGGATTAAATCAGGCATTGTTAGGCCGTCGGCAAACCCTACAACTTGACATCGCGGATCCCATCGGTTTTCCGACTTACCAGAGCTTTGCTGATTTGGTCAGCAGCACTGTCGCCAACCGGATCATCAGTGCACCGCAACCGATGAATTTTTTCAACCCGATTCGAGCTGGGAGCCTTAAGGTGTTGCAGCTGCGCCTGATTGATACCTTCGGACAGAGCCGAACCTTACAATGGCAACGCACCCTAACGCCAGACCATCTCCAATCCACTTCTATCCCTAAACAGGGCGACAACGCGACCAACCAGTCCATTCAGACTATAGAAACGATCGCCCTGCCGCCACGCCTAGTGCAGGGAACCCGACTTAGTTTCCGGTGGCTTTCTGGCAATCCTAACTATGAAGGAGAATCTTCATCTCATCGGTGCTTAAACCCCATCTGCGGGTGGATTCTGCCCGATTTTATTGACAAAACCCTGGAAATTTATGATGCCGCAGGTCACTCATTAGGGGAAATAGAAATCCACCAAGCTGGAGAAGATCGTTGGCGGAGTGCACCCCAAACTACCCACACCCTTGACAGCATTGAGAACCTCTATTTAAAGCGAGTATTGCAAACGCTGTGCGGAGGGGATAATCCTGATTCCGAAGCAACAGATAAGTTTTTAGAGGAATTTATACAAGCACTGAGGACCGCATGGGAAAACATTGAGCCGGAGGATGTTGATCGAGATCCGTCGATCTCGCTGATTATGGGGCAACCCATTGCAGTGGTACGAGCGACACTCAATCTACAATTACAGGGGCGACCTGCCATCAACCAGGATTGGTCAGTTTTTCGACAAGATTTAGACCGCCTAGAGCGGGAAACTAATCACTTTGAACAAGTAGGATTTCCCATTCGCCTGGGGGATTATCGCAAACTTAGTGATGGGTTGGTGGGCTATTGGCTAGAGGATGAGGTTGGCAACCTAAGTCAACAGGTTTATATAGCCCAGGCGCAAGGTGTAAACCATGAGCAAATTGTCACCACACCTCATCTGTTTTACCAAACAGTACAGGCTGCTCCCCAGGTCGTGACAGCACTGGTCGATCCTAGGACTAAAGTCCATGCGATAACGGGAATTGTGCCTACCAAAGACATTTCTATTCCCAAAGAACATTATGTGGATGCCCTGAAGACTATCTCCATTTCGTTCTTAACGGCTCCTATTCTGACACCTTGTAGAATGCATTTACCTCTGCCTGATGAACAGGGCTACACTTGGTCTTGGTTGGAGCAGGATGAACAGCAAAAATGGTCAGAAATTTCCATGATTGGAGAGATTAAGCGAGAAGTATTTGTCCACCATCTCCAACCCCAAATTCAGCCACGCAACCAAACTTTTGGAAATTCAAACCCGATTAGCCAAATTCAAAATCAAGACGACGAACAGAATATGAGTGGAGAAAGAATTTGGGAACACTTGCTGAAGCGTGAGGTCGGTTGGCTGACAGCAGAGAACCATGCCGTGCTAGTAACGCCTTATGATAAGCGATCGCAACGCGAGCTAAAAGAACCTTATCAAAGATGGCAAAAACATATTGAAACGGCACTGGATGTCTGTGCCATCAAAATTCGTCCGGTGCAGATGGAGGCTGTTTTTGCCAAGCAGGAGTTACGAGAAGGCTGGCTCAAATTGAAGAAAATCGAACGCCAAAGCAGCAGTTTGTGAACTCACCTCAAATTGCGAATTTCAGAAGTAAATACTTGACTGAATAGCCACTATTGACTAGCAAAAAACCAGGAGCAATACCATGACTGACATAACGACTGACACAACGACTAACACAACGAATGACACAACCCATAAAGATTTTTTCAGGGAAAACCCCCTCTCATTCGGTCTCTACAATTACTACCAACGAAATGATTACAATACTCTTTACATCAACGATAATCCTGATGACCTGCGATTCAATTTAGAGATTAAAAATGTCTCCACCCAGACGCTCATGCTGAGTAAATCCACTCAATCAGAGCTAGAATCCCCCAGCCTTAGCGATTATCATATAGAGCTGAAATTCAGACCTGACCAACTTTCTCAAAGATCTCGCGAAAAGATCGATTTGAGTGAAGTGAGCAAAGAGGGCTGGAGCATGAGTCGGCCTTATGAAAATCGAGATCGTACTGTTTCGCTGTTTCTTCTGAAGCGTCAGGATGATCTGGTAATAGAAAAAGGAAAAACTGAAGTCATTACATTAATTGGTCTCGGCGCGAATTCTATTGAGGGTACGAGAGTTACTCAGTTAGAGATCAACTGTCAGGATTTCTATGTTGCACACGAGAAATCTGATACTTACCGTCAAAGGCAAATAATTACTCTCACAATTCTTAACTATGCTGGTAAAAAAGCAGCCAGTTTAACTGTTACATTTGCCTATGCACCTACCCTTCTTAATAACGGTTCAGAGCCTCAATCCCTCGTACTTCAGATTATAAATACAGGTCAAGATGCCATTACCTTAAACGAAAAATCGAGGTTTGAAATCACAATTGATGCAGAAGGAGATAGGGAACAACCTTGGGCACTTGCAAAAAAAGATGAGGCATTAGAGTGTAAAGTTTTTCTCCCAAATAATCCACATCAAAAATACTGGATCATAGAAGGTCCAGAC
The DNA here is from genome assembly GCA_964442465.1 of uncultured Laspinema sp. Classification (GTDB taxonomy): domain Bacteria; phylum Cyanobacteriota; class Cyanobacteriia; order Cyanobacteriales; family Laspinemataceae; genus Laspinema. Next base: position 40,940 of record CAYUEH010000002.1, read on the forward strand.
ATAGAAGTAGAAGATCCAACCTGGATAATTAAACCCAATTTTACATGGGAGGAAAAAGAAGAAAAAGAAGAAAAAGAAGACAAAAATAAAAAAGATAAAAAAGATAAAGAACTAGATCGCATGAAGAAATTTACATTAAAAAATGACGATGATTTCTTCATTTACATAAACAACTTTAAAACTTCACTTCGTTCAGGTATTGGTAATTTGCAGGTAGCCTACTACAACTTACCTGGATATATGGATAAAAAAATAATACTGGATGTGACTAAAACCTGTATTACCGAAGTCAAGAAGAGTGGAGTTGGTGATGGAGGGATTGGCATTAACAAGTACCCTGATTCTGAAACTCACCTGGATGTAAAAGGGAAAATAGCGTCGGATTCCTTAGAAGTGAAGGGGGAGACCGTGGCAAATTTCCTCACGGTAAAGAGTACCGTGAGTGCGAGAAAGTTTGAGGGTGAAGGTGCTTTTGTAACAGGCATGATCATGATGTGGAGTGGAGCAGCAGATGCTATCCCGTATGGCTGGGCACTGTGTAATGGAGATAATAATACGCCAGATTTACGCGATCGCTTTATCGTATGCGCTGGAGAATTACACAAATTAAATGATAAAGGTGATCCTGATCAGCATAATCACTCGATTAATATTCCCGAAAAGTCGCTGTCATTTACAACTTCAGAAGCAGGAAGCCATAGTCATCGTTTTCCGACTGAATGGTACAATCTTACCGACGCTATTCGAGACTCAAGGGCGGGAACAGATTTCACAGCTATAGATCGAGGAAGCGCAGATGTCAAGAGTTCTACCACACAAAACAATGGCAATCACAGTCACTCTGGTACGATAAATAGTTGTACCCTTACCAGTTACCCCAGTGAAGGTTTCAATCGACCAAAATGGTACGCTTTGTGTTTTATTATAAAGATTCGGATAAGGGTGAAAGATGTATTGGAAACTGCATCTGAGAATTTAACCTGGAAAAGAGGTGATAAAGACATAGACTGGTCTACAGAGACAGGGTATTCGCTTGTCTTCCAAAAGGATGGAAATTTGGTTCTCTCCAAGATTAAAAACTCCAGCCGAGAAGTCATTTGGGCAACGGGTACCGATGGAAAAGCAGAGGAATTTACAGCTTCAAAGGATGGAAATTTTGCTCTCATTAATTCTCAAGGTAAACCGATTTGGTCTAGCAAAACCAGTGGTAGAAATCGTCTAGTTTTAGAAGAAGACGGCAACTTAGTTGTTTACTCACAAAGTATTGAAAGTAATAAAAAGCTGTTTGAAACCGGAACTCAAGGTGGCAAGGAAAGCACAACTGAGGCAGCTAAAGCCTGGAAGGAATAGCTATGAGCCAGTCACCCTCACTGACGCTTGGCATCCAAGCAGAACTAACTCTGAATGGTCGGCCAACTTCCATTCTCCTGGTTGTTGAAACTGACCCTGGTTCTCAACAGCAAAAAATTTACCTTATCCTTCAGCAGCGACGATTTGAATTTGCAACCCTTTCTACTCCTACAGACTCATTTGCAGGGTTTACCGCTGCCTACTGCAACGAAACTGGTGATTCTATCAATATCTCAGAACTCATCAGCGATCTCATTCCGAGTATTGCTGATCAACTGCCCACCGGGTTAGCATTCTCTCTCCAGCAAGTTTTCGTAGCTTATCAAAAGGCTCCCAATTCAGATCAGAACCCAACCCAAGCCTCCTCTACCTTTTTAGTGGGCGCTACCCTAGGACTCGATATTAACCTCGCTGATTTGCCCCTCATCGGCGACAAACTTCCTGCTGACTTCATCCCCCGCATCAATGGTGTCCAAATTCTTTATGCCTATCAGGACATCTCCGCAGAGTTAATCAACAGTCTGAAACTACCCGAGGGTCTTTCATTACCGTCCGTCTCTGCCAGTGAACAGGATAAAACAGAAACGCCTCCTGCTATGCGCTCCGGACTATATCTGAGTGCCTGCCTCACCTTGGAAAACAACCCGCAATGGGTTACTTTGCCCCTCTCCCGCAGCAAAAAAAACAAGTCTAATGCTGCCTCTTCTCAAGATGGCGATACCTCAAAGGAATCTGAGACATCATCACAAACTAAGCAAAACCCTAAAAACGAAGAATTTAATGCATTAGCCCAGGCTCCTGCTAACGTAGATGACACCATTACCTGGATGGATGTCAACAAAAAGCTGGGTCCCCTCACCCTGCAACAGGTGGGGATGCAGTTCCAAAACTCTGAACTGTGGTTTTTTCTGAATGCTTCCCTCTCCTTTGGCGGCATTACCCTTTCCTGCAATGGCTTAGGTGTTGGCTCCTCTCTCACCGAGTTCAAACCCAAATTCCGACTAAACGGACTGGGCATTCATTACTCCGGCGGAGGCTGTTTAGAGATTGGTGGTGCCTTGCTTCGCACAACCCAGACCCTTAAGGACGAACAGGGTGCAATAAAGCTCGATGACAACGGAAATCGTATTACCTATGAGGAATACAGCGGTGCCGTGATTATTGGCACCAGCATTAAAGGCAAAAAGATTACCCTCTCAGCTATTGGTTCCTACGCGGAAGTCAACGGCGAGGCATCACTCTTTGTCTTTGCGCTGCTAGATTATCCTCTTGGGGGTCCCCCAGCATTCTTTGTAACAGGTTTAGCCGCAGGCTTTGGCTACAACCGCCGATTAAATCCGCCTGAAACCGTTGAAGCTGTCGAAGACTTTCCCTTTGTCAAGCTGGCAATGGGGGGTGAGGACCAAGGGAAAGACCTGCTAAAAATACTGGGTAGTTTAGGACCTTACATTCAGCCTGCCTCAGGCGAGATGTTTTTTGCCATTGGCATTAAGTTTACCTCCTTCAAGATTGTAGATGCGTTTATTCTACTCATCGTAAAACTGGGTAAACGTACAGAATTTCATATTTTAGGGTTAGCCTCCCTCGTTGCTCCCCCTGGTGCAGAGGAGTTGGGCATTGGTGAACCCATTGCAGAAGCTAAACTTGCCCTCAAAGCCGTTTATATCCCCGATGAAGGAGTTTTGCGGGTTGAAGCAAACCTGCAAAAAGGGTCTTACATCTTCTCTAAGAAATGCTATCTCAGTGGAGGATTTGCCTTTTACAGTTGGTTCTCTGGCGAACATGAAGGAGACTTTGTTCTCACATTGGGAGGATACCATCCTAAATTCAAAGTTCCCAGCCATTACCCTGATGTGCCACGACTCAAGCTAGAGTGGCAATTAAATAACGACATTTCCATTAAAGGAGAAGGTTACTTTGCCCTCACTGCTTCGACATTAATGGCAGGGGTCAGTCTTGAAGCTAACTTTGAAAAAGGAGGTGTCAAAGCCACCTTCAAAATTGAAGCTCACTTCCTGATTGCCTGGAAGCCATTCTATTATGAAGCCACTGTTGCTCTGGAAATCAGAGCCTCTGTCAAAATTTTGTGGAAAACCGTCTCGCTCGATATCCGCGCAAGTTTACAAATTTGGGGACCACCTTTCTCAGGCAGAGCATTCTTGGAAGTGGGTCCCATATCCGTGGAAATGAGCTTTGGCAGTTCTCTCCCTCCCATGCCTAAAGCCCTCACCTGGCAAGAATTTAAAGCATCTCTACTACCTGCCGATACCGCAATCTGCAACATTACAGTCTCCGACGGCCTGATTCGGAAACTTGAGCGAAACAAAGTAGAAGAGTGGATTATTAACCCCAAAGAATTTGCGATTTCTACCGATTCCGCAATCCCGTCTACTACCACTAACATAACTGAACTTAATAGGTCTCTAAGTTGCCAAAATAAAATTTCAATCCGACCGATGAACTTACAGTCTAGCTTGAGCAGTACACATGAAATTGAAATTAAACGTAGTAACGATGAGCGTGATCTGGTTAATCCAGACTTTTCTTACCAACCAATTTTCAAGAAAGTACCCACAGCACTATGGGGTGAAGGCTTCATTCCTAGAGATCCCAATGCACCACAGTTTGTGGAAAATGTATTATGTGGATTCCATATTACTCCTAAACCGTCTGAAACAGTCCAGAAAAGCCTGGAAATTGCTTACGATAAACTATTGTTAGGCAATCTATCTCCTGGCAAACCCTGGCAATGGGAAGTAGTTAATCTGTCTAGTTTTATAGTTGGAAGCAAATCAGAGACAAAAAATATAAAACAAGAAATAAACAATAAAACTATTCGTATCAAACGCAGTAATTTTTTAAAAACACTTGGGTTTTCACCAGACCAAGACGTCACTATTAATGACTCTTTTATAGAGGACTTGCTGGGCGAGCCTCATTTGATAAATTCATCTAACAAATTATAAATAAGTGGAGTTTAATAGTTATGACAGAGACGAATATCTCTACCCAAACGGTGCAATTTATTGAGAATGACCGTCCCTCATTGCAGGCAGGGACCTATACCATTACGGTTACTCAAGCCCTGAGTAATGCTGAGATTAAGCCGGATGAAAAATTTTCAAGTACCCGCACCTTTCATGTGGAGGGAGATCAGTTTTCCCTTAACCCACAAACTGTTTATTCAGTCTTTCCGCCTGCTAGCAGTAGAGGAAGCTACACCCATGTACTCCCCAGTATTATCTTGAAACGCAGCACCCTACCCTGGGAACGCAGTGCCGCGTTACCAGCCTGGGAACAAAAGGCTCCAGGAGATGCTTCTAAAAATTCCCCAAATTCAGAAGCACCCTGGTTAGCCTTGCTGCTGTTCCATGAAGGTGAAGTGGCTAAACCTGAAGTGGTTACCGTGGGGAAACTCACGCCCGCTCCTAAAGCATCCCCCACCCAGAATAAAGAAGATCTTGTTTCTCTGCTGCAAATTCCTACAGAACTTCTGAAAAAGCTGCTTCCCTCACACGCAGATTTGAAACTCCTGTCTCATGTACGAAAAGGTACCCACGAGGATAGTAGCCAAATTGAATTGTCTGTCGTCATTGGCAATCGATTACCGAAACCCGGTATTAATACCGTTCACTTGGTTTCTTTAGAGGCTTTCTTTGACTTAAAGGTAGAGTTAGAGACTTCTCAAAAGCAAGAGGAACAGCAACAGAAAGTTGACAAGAATAATGGCAATTTTATGGCTGTTGTTTCTCTGCATAGTTGGGACTTTGTTTGTGAAGCAACAAATCTCGAAGAGCATTTTAGTAACCTGTTAATGAATTTGAATGTAGGGACTTTAAATCTGTCTAGGCTGCCTAGTAAGGATGAATCTGTCAAGGATGAATCTGTCAAGGAAAAAGCTGCCACGGATGAAGCTGCCGAGGATAAAGCTGTCAATCTTTATCTTAAAAAGGGCTATGTCCCTCTCAAGCATCACCTTCGTAACTTTCAAACCACTGTTTCTTGGTATCATAGCCCTCTTTTACCAGGGGAAAATAAACAACCATTTTTATTTAATTTTCCCGTAAGATCTGCCGATCAGCTTTTAATTTATGACCGAGAATTTGGGATATTTAATAGTTCTTATGCTGCTGCATGGCAGCTTGGCAGACTGCTGGCGCTACAAGATAAATCTCTGTCTGTAAATCTATTCAATTGGAAACGGCAATATCTTCAACAGCAGATGACGATAGAAACGATTGAAAATACCCCGCGTGATTCATCAGATCAGAATAAATCTTCTAATCAGTCTACAGAGATTGACCAAAACTCTATTCAGTTCCTATTTCAGCCTCCGCAAATCAATACGACAAGTGAAAGTGTGCCTCAAAGCATTCTTAATTGGTTTCAGAATCTGCTTCTATTGGACAGTATCCCTTTTAATTATTTAGTGCCCGACCCAGACTTACTTCCCTTAGAGTCTCTGCGTTTTTTTCAGGTCGATCCTACCTGGCTAGAGTGCGCGATTGAGGGTGCTTTTGGAATTGGTGATGTTTTAACTCAGGAAACGTATTATCAGCAATGCAAACAAAAAGTTCTGAGTTCTATTAAAATTTCAGAAAACGTTACGGGTTTCTTGTTGCGATCGCAATTAATTGAAGATTATCCCAGCCTGGAAGTTAAAGGCATGGATAGTAAGGGGAAAGTGCTTGATTTTATGAGATTGGAACGGCTATCTAGCACTGTGATGATCTGTCTTTTTTCAGGAGTTATTGCTTCCCTGACGATTAACCAAAAGCCTGAAGCACTGCATTTTGGGTTTAAAGAGAAAGATGGACAAATGTTTGTTGATTTGCCAAAACCTACAACAGGTGATTCTTTAAACACTATAGATAAACTATATAAACTCACTGAGGGAGATTGGTTAGATGCTGATTTAGGTGTGTTAAATATAGTTCAGTTATCTCAAAATATAAAACAGCAGGATGTGAATAAAAAACATTATTTCACTGCGCTAAATTTGCCCCTAGAACTGCTTAAAGGAAGTTGCATTTTTCGGTTTGCTGTTAATGAAAAACATTAATAAATGAAGGAGTCGGTAAAATTATAAGTAGTTGAGCTATAGCTGGGGGGGGTGACAACGCAGCTAGAAGCTAAATGGGGTGAGGATTTGACCTACTTGTAGTAAGAATATCAGTGAGCGATCGCTCACTGTTGACCGACAAGAGCAAAAAGCAATGATACCTCAATTTTACTGGACCCATCTCCAACAATACTTAACTCGCGCTCAGGAATTGATATTAGGTCTATTGCTAAATTTACTACAGTCAGAGTGGGAAGTGAAAAGGGAGACTCTAGCTAGAGTCCCCCTTTACCCTATTAGGGTTAAAATTCCGCGTCGAAAATTACAAACTTTCTGGCATTTACCCCAATTAATTTCATCTTAAATTTGGTATCCAATGATTGCTTATTTGTTAAGCAAATATTGCCAAGCCGATCAGAGGTTATCAATTGCCATAAATTTTACCCAGGGGGGGTATATTAAGTTATTCATAGTCAGATTAATTGTGAAAAAAGAGCCATCCCAATATGCTCGGTTTTACCCCCAAACTGGGCCACAGTAATTTTAGGCAATAGCAGATTTTAACTGGGGTTTTGCCTCTCTTAGAAAATTTTTAAGTTAAAGTGACAATTGTTGAAATAAAGCTAAATATCTGATGATGGATTCATGGCTAATCGGAGATTTTCTCGACCTCATGGGAGCAACTTTTGAAAGTTACTCCCATGAGGGAAAAAATATTTAGATTTTTTCGCTTTGTGCAAGTAGTTCGGGTTTGACATACTTGCCTAGGACATCCTGCCACCCTTTGTTGACAAAGATGGTATAACCTTTCCCGGCGTAGTCTTTGATATAGTTGCTCAATTCTTCAACGGTACTGACGATAAAGCCTCTGTAACCCTCTTTAAACTCGGGGGTGAAGACTGCCACCGGCAGATCCAGGTCCTTGACGAAGGGACGACCGCCTTCATCGCTGTGATAGACGCGGTTGGGTTGGGGCTTGCCATATTTTTGGTCGATGACGGAGTTAATCATCTGGGCAATCAGGTAAATTCGTTCGGATATATTGCCGACGGTTGTCCCAATTGCGCTGCTAGATTCATCACTGACAATTTTTTTGTCATCGGTAGTTTTTTTCATTCCTGCCACCCGCTTATCGGTGTTATCTGTACCCAAAGGCCAGATCGCGAATAGGTCGTAATCGCCTGTAATCGCGTTGCGATAGTCGCCGGTGGGGTACTGAATATTGGGATTGGTCATTGCCAAAATCGGAGCGTAACGCTTATTTTTGACTGTTTTCCAAGAGGTTTCTGGACAAGTGTCTAGCAGCTTCTTGGCCACCTCCGTATAATATGGCTTTTCTTCTTCTTCCCATTTACCTCCCAGCTTGGTGGTGAATGCAGTAACTAAATCGTCTGGGGTGAAGCCTTTTTTAATCGTACTATAGGCTTCTTCAAGACAGTAGTACAGACCCCAGAGGTCGCCACTTTTTTGCAGCATGAAAGAAAAATTCAAGATGCCATTGTTGGCGGTTCCCAACAAACAGTCCGCTCCGTCTGTGCTAACTTCAATCGCTTGACTGTTGATTAAATTGTCCAGGTGCTGTTGTTCGATCTGGATTGGAGTGCAGGAGGCAGTTTTTCCTTCGTAGAGGTTAGTTAGAGATTTCTTGTGTTCTTTGGCGTTGCTGGCGGCTTTATCGATGCCATTTTTGTTCAGTAAAGGGTCAAGACAAACAAAGCCTGCCATTGGCCCCCAGTTGCAGGATTTTCCTTTGATATGGAAACTTTTAGCATCATAGCCAGCTTCCAAAAGGTCGAGACAAGAGGGGCCAGGGACGCGGGAAAGAATGATGCAATTTTGTTGTTGAGCAACTTCAGCAAAGGCTTCCCCTTGGCGTTCGGGAATGCCTTGGTTTGCGAGGGCAGTTCTGTCGATATTTGGTTTGTCCTTGGATTTCTCTGTTTTGATATTTTCCATGTTGTTTAATTCTGTGTTGATACTTGCCATGTTGTTGAATTCATCCGTGAGATTGGTAGTTGATTCCCTGAAAAACTTCTGATTTTGCTTTACGCTTAAATTCCTCTATACATGAAGAACCATAAAGCATACAATTGAGACCTATTTTCTACTCTATTCCCGTCACTATTAAACTCAGGTATGTCTATAGTGCCAGTATAAGGCTGATATGACTGACTATTTTTTTCGATTCTTGTTGATACTCATAACTTTCATTGTTTATTATCATCTGTTGATTCTGCTATGTCACTACCTTTAAATAGGACAAGAGAGCTTAAATTTTAAAAACCCCTTAAATTTAGGGAGTTACAAAAAATAAAATTGGCATATAAACAAGATTATAAATGATATCTAAAAACAATTTGCATAAGTTAATCAGATTTTTTTTCAGCAGCATTTGTCAGTCGATCTAGCTAGATGATTTTCAATATTTTCCATTTCTTGTTTTCTCAATTTTACCTGAGAGGGTGACAAGACAGCTAGACCGATTGCTGTATAAGGGATAGAGCGTTTAGTCCTTGCCAAAAACTCCGAAGCTCTATGGGGCTTGAGGGCGATCAGTGCTAACATCTGGTCTCGCCAGACAACTAGGGACTGACTCCACGCATAACCAGCTAATCCGATCCAGAAAATACTGTGATGGGGAAAATTATTAGGAGTTTTTTCACTTCGACCGAGGTAAGCTACCTTCATGTTTAGATTTAAACTCATGACCACAATTAGTCGCTAACCAATAAGCGAAAGTAATCAACAAAACTAAGGCTAAAAATCGGGTGGCATCCACCCGAGTAGATTCCATGTTATAGCCGTCACTTTTACAATATCTAAACATCAATTCGATACCCCATCGCGCTTGATAAAGTTGCTTAGCTAACTTGGGGTTAGAAATCTTAATTAGTAAATACCCCGGTTCTTTTACCTTTTTTCCTCCGTTATTTTTCCCAATAAACTCCTAGGTTAAATGCCTAAATAGGCTCGGTTTAATTAATTTTTTATATAACTCTTGCCCTGACGGTCTAATTTCAAGAATCGCTATATTTTTCCTCAATCAATTTCAAATATTCGATTTCAGTTGGAGTATAAGAAACTTGGCGTTCTAGCAAATTCAGGATTTCCCGTTCAAATGGGTCTAGTTCAGCTAAATCAGACAAGCGGTTAATTCGAGCGTTAATTTCCACTAACGCAGGCCGCTCATCAGTTGAAATAGAAATTAAAGATGAATGTTTAAAGGTATGAAGCTGCATCGTCATTGTCTGAATATCCCGTAGCCAAACTTCTGCTGTTTTTTCACCCACTTTATGAACTCTACCTGTGCGTCCATCTATTTTAGCATCTTCAGGAGCAGAAACTTCCACCAACCCCCCCGGCTTAAGCTGTATATGTAAAGCCGGTTTAAAATAGGAAGGGGACAAATTTTGCAGCTGCTGGCTCGACTGAAAAAAATCTCGCACGGATTGGGGATTTCTTTTAGCCGTATGAGCTAAAGAGATGACCTCTTTTTTGGAAAGCCTTTTGCTGCGAGTCAAGATAGCGATTTTGGCAAAATCACCTGCCGCCTGGGCGATCCTATCCACTGCCCAAGCAAACTGAGCATCCCGACGAATCGTTGCCGAGGACGTTTTGAATCGTTTGGCCAACTCCTCCGAGGTTTTCAAGTGCTCAAAATGAGCACTTGAAAAACGAGCGCCCCCATGAGCTCGCTTGTTGAGTTCATACCAGGTCCCTCGCAGGTAGCTGACTGCCTCTGGGGTAAGGTTCCGTTTGGATAGCTGGTTGGCAATGATCCAGGCTTTGACCTCTTGGCGATCGCCAAAAGCAAGCTCAACCACTCGATAGGGGATCTGGTATGAAGAACAAATCGCATATCGCTGGTATCCATCGACCAGAATAAAGTGTTCCTTCCACACCACCAGAGGATCCCTACAACCCTCTGTACGCAAACTCCTCTGCAACCCCTCCAACTCCTGCACTGATAGGGGTGGAATTAAAATAGCCAATTCAGGATCTAGAATAATCGGCGGCGAAGTCTGCCCTTCTATCAAAGAGGTAGATAGAGTAAGGCTATCTCCTGGGGACACCCGAGCTCTCGTTACCTGCAAGTTCGTTCCCAGTGCTTCCTTGGCCCTAGTGATGGAATGCTGGGGCTTGTTTTGGTCATTCTCATGGATGTACATTTATGTAAATACCCTTGTACTCAAACGATGATTACTAAAAACGGGTTAGAAGAAAACTAAGCTATTCGGTGCTTCCCAGGATTTGTTCACGTTTGCTAAAGTTAAACAAGACCAACCCCACCCCGAACTAAAACCGTCTGCTACTTTCAGCCGGTTATCTAAATTAAACAATCACCAGACTCCTCTGGTTATTTACCCATAGTAAATACATATTTACCCCTAGTGAATTAAATACACAAATCTTAATGTTTATTCATGAAGCCTTTAATGAAACTCTGAAGCGCTACCGCATTAGTGGTCGCGCTTTAGCTGAAGCCGCTGATGTCAGTCAGAGCATGGTTTCCCAGTTTAGACATGGGAAAAAAGGGGTCACCGACGAAATGCTTGACAACCTTCTGCTGGCGATGCAGCAGATTGCACCGGGGTCTCGTAGTTATTTCTGCTCATTAGTTGCCGGAGAATCTTTAGGCTCCCTGGGAGTAAAACAAGTCATTGAGGGAATATCTGAGGAAGAAATTCCCCAGTTGCTCGTGGCGATCGCCTACCGATGGAAAAATTCAGAGGGCGGCAAAATGGCAGGCGAATTGCTCACCTTATGAAATTGGATCCTTACTCCGGCAGCTAGAGTGTGAGATTGGTTAATTATCCCAGTCCGTTCCAGCCCCAAAAAGTCTTGCCTATTAACGATTTCAGGGGTTCATTCCTTTTCCTGGGCCTGAGTCCTGAGTCCATGCCCAGATGATGCTATCGCAGCAAGGTTGGTTCTCTTGAGCCGGCGATCGCTCAACTACGAAACCGGTAAGCGCAGCTATGCCGCAGGCAATCGCCTCAACGATAGGGGCCATTTTTGGGGAAAATAGGGCTACTCAGTTTTGAGTTAGGGGCCAGTTATCTGGGAGATTCTGTCAGGAGCTCGGTTTGGTATTGGCTGACTTAATCCCGGAACGAAGGGGCGATTTTTTCCGCTCAGTTGCTGCTGAGTGACCGCTCGCCCCGAACAAAAGGGCCATTCTTTATGACTGGCGAAACATTTTCCACCCCTACGAAACCCACCCGAGCACTTATCACCGTTTTGCAAAAAACTGACCGGGGTAATAGCGATCGCCTTAAACACCGAGGAACCCCTAGAAGCGCCGTTGAAAGGCTTTCCCCCCAATCAACCTAACCTGATATCAGCGATTGAAACCGGGGGAGAGGAGATTTGATCCGCCAAGAAACCCGGTTTCTGAGTCCCCACGTTCTAGCGAATAAATCCAGTTGAGCTGGGGTCGAGTATAATCAAAACATCACCTGAAAGCTGAATCAGAAACCGATGTCTAATTACCAAGAAATTCTGCATCAAGCTCAAACTCTAACCTCAGATGAGCAAAAACTTCTATTAAAAGACCTAGCCACCCTAGTTTCTCAGGGTGAACCTTCTGAAGAGGTCCAGAACACTACCGAATCACCGCGACTCAACTTAAACCGATGGCGGGGTTTTCTACCCCAGCGCGTCGATGCTCTGAAATTTCAATTAAAACTTCGACAAGAATGGGATGCCGACTAAATACCTTCTCGATACTAATATCCTGATTTATTATTTTAATAATCAGCCCGAAGTTCAGGATGTATTTGAGGCAATTGACACCCGACAAGCAGAGGGATATTACTGTCCAATTACTTGGGTCGAGTTGCTTTGTTACCCTGGACTAACCGAAGAACAAGCCAATGAAATGCGAGAATTTTTAAGGCTAATTAACTGCGTATCATTGACCGAATCTATTTTAGATAATGCGGCGATAATTAGACGAACTTATCGCTTAAAACTGGCTGATGGTATCATTGCCGCTTGTGCTTTAGTTACCGGATGTATTTTAGTAACTCGCAATGTTGATGATTTTAAGCGCGTTGATGGGTTAAGTCTATGGAATCCCTTCGATAAGTGATGCCATCAAGAAACCGGGTTTTTGCGACCGTTTTAACCCCGGGGATTTCATTCTAAACAACTCCTTAATTTTGAGCGGCACTGTTGAATAGATTTTTAGACCCCATATAAAAGCAATCTATGGGGGTGCAACGACCTCTACCCCGGGTAAAAAAAACGTGAGAGTTTTCCGGGTAATAAAACCTGTTAACAAGTTTTAGAATAGAGCCAGAGTTACTGAGTTGAGCGATGAAACCGAAAGGAGGGCGGGGCAAGATAGCGCCCTACCAAACCAAGTTGATGAGGGTGCCGGTGCCGGTGGAGTTGCAGGTGATGCAACTGTGCGATCGCTACCGCGAGTTTATCGAAGGTGGGGGGAATCCCCAAGAACCGCCACCGATGCTGGAGTCTCGTTTGCTCTCGGGTAAAACTGGGCGAAAAGACCTGCGGGTATCGCTGCGCTTACCGCAACTGATTGAGGAAGTCGCACCCCTGGCGTTCGAGGTGATTGGCACGACTGGGGAAGATTGGGCCGCTAAGTTGAGCGAGTTCCTGGAGGAATTAGCTATTGCGATCGCCACCATCAAGCAGCAGACCGAACCCAAACCCGAGCCAGTCCCCGAACCCGAGCCAGTCCCCGAACCCGAGCCAGTCCCCGAACCCGAGCCCGAGCCAGCCAAACCGCACTCCAAACATGAGAAAATCTGGGATGAGTTGAACGAGCGGCAGCAGACTTATTTCAAGCAGATTTTCGAGATTGACCAGGACCGGGAGGAGTCCGAACGTGGTGCTTGGAATCGTGGAGATCGGCCTCGTCCTGCTGATGAGTGGCGCTGGATTGAATATTTGGAGTTGTTTGGAAATTCATCCCAACTCAGGCAAAAACTCAAAACAGCGGGGGTCGTTGACCCGGGGACTGGCAGCACGTTCAAAGCACTCGCCACCCGCAAACTCATCGAAATTGACTACTGCTATCCAGTGAAAGACTGGTTCAAATGCAAACTGACTCGGTTGGGACGTGCCGTGGTTCGTGCTGGATTGGGCGTTCAGTCTCCCAAAAAACTGCCACCTCGGACACTCCGGGATTACCAGTGGAAGGCTCTCGTAGCAGCATGGCAAGCTGGGGATAAAGGATTAAGGGCTTCAGGGGAACGCTCGGGAGACTATGGCGGTCACAGTTGGCAGCATTGTTGGCTGCGGCTGCGGGCTTGGGATGACAAGATGCGTTATGGCAGGAGTGGGCTAGTTCGGGAGTTCCACAAAGATTTGAAAGTGTATCTGGGAATCACCGAAGAAGGACGCAAATTTTATCAGGCAAACTGGCAGAAATACCGCGAACTTTATCCCGAAGTGGAAGCACCAGAACCCGAGTGAATCGGATGCCCTCGCCTCGAACCTGTAGCGGTCCAACCGTTGGCGGCTTCCACTCCTTGCATCACGTTACTCCTCCGATTCTTGTTCTGCTTTAACCGGGCGTGGTTTTGGCTTCGGTTGGGGAGGTTTTGCCTGCTTGGACTTAGTTTTAGAGGGGGTGGCCTTTGACTTAGAGGGGGTGGCGTTCTTTCTTTTCTCCTTTTGGACGGTGGCTTTATCGTCGTTAGATGCCTTGAAAAACTTAGGTGCTTTTTCTAAGGGTGGCGCGAGTAATGCCACAAACTCAAACCCGTCTTTGGCCGGGATAAACTTCGCTTTGAGTTGCAGAAACAGCGGACGACCTTGCTCCTCTTTTTCGAGTTTAGGATTGAAACGGAATGGCTTAAAGGGCGCGTCTTTCCAGATCAACGGCACATGGGTCGCTTTCATGAAATTGACCTTTTTTTTAGCCGCCACTGCTTCATCTAATTTTTTCAAATTCTGGTGGATGGCTTCGTCAAAATTGCGGAACACCGAGATGACCGGAACCCGACAAACTGGGATGAACTGCCACAACCCAGACAACTTAAACTCAAAATCTTCTAGCTCCATCGAGATGGCGGAGGATGCCGGGTCTTTCTCAAAACCGACCAACTGAAAAGCAAGCTGATGGGGTTGGTCCTGCTTCGGGAAGTGCATCACCTTGGGATAAACAATGAGCCGTTGCGTTGTACTTCCCGACTGTTTTATCTCTAGTTTTAAGGCGACCATCGCCGACATCAACCTGGGTTTGAACAAGAGTCGATATTCCTTACCGCCCACCGTCACTGTTGCCATAATACTGCCCTCCTCAAAGCTAACTTCACCGGGGAGGATGCCGACGGCTTGAAAAAATGCGCTAGATGTTTCTGGCTCCTGTTCCGTTGTTTCAGCAGTTTCTAAATTGGTTGGCGCTTCAGTTGTTTCCGCAGCTTCTAAATTGGTTGGCGCTTCAGTTGTTTCCGCAGCTTCTAAATCGGGTGGAGTGGGTTTGAGTTTACGTTTAGCGCTCATTGTTTAGGCGGGTTTTTCTTTGCTAGTATGATAACGAAAATTGCCAGATTTATTTCAGAATCACCGAAGTTTTTCGGGTTGAATGTCTGGGCAAAGCAACCAAAAAAACCTCAACGGCTACTCAACCGCAACGAGCTTTCAAAACTCCAACTTTTGCACTGCCGCCCGCTTGGTCTCTTCCCCCCGTCGGTCATACCGAGTCGTCGTCGAAGGCGAGGAATGTCCCGCGAGTTGCTGCACCGTGAAGGGATCGACATCGGCAGCAAGGAGGTCGGTGCAGAACGTGCGCCTAAAATCATGGGGGGAACAGTGCTCGATTTGAGCGTTGGCCGCCAACTTCCGCACGACTTTGTACACCGTATCCGGAGTCAGCGGCTTGAATTGGACTCGCCCGAAGCGGTTGACCGGACAAAGCAACGGTCCGGGTTCGCGCCCTCTAACTTGCAACCAACTCTCCACAACCGGGACCAACTTACCCGCCAGGTAAACTATCCTATCCTTGTCCCGCTTCCCCGCAATCACTTCGATAATGCCCGTATCAGGATGGTAATGTTTCAATTGCAGGTTAACTAACTCCTCCCGCCTGATGCCCGTACCGCGCAGGATGACAATCAAGGCGGCATCGCGCAGATTCAGAGGAGTGTCAGACTTTTCGCACTCATGCAGCATTGCGGCGAGTTCATCCGAGGCAATCGCCCGACCTTTCAAGTTTTTTTTAGGAACATCGATGCGTGGCAAATCCGCAGCACGGGCATAGTCTTCATGAGACATTAACCCCAGCCGCCACGCTTCTTGAAGAGTTCGCCGTAGAGCACAGAGCATCTTGGCGGCAGTAGCGGGAGCCAACCGAGCCAACAAAGCCGAACGAACCGCAGCGGTGTGGTGGTAGCGCAACTTGGACCAGTCTAGGGTCAGGGCATCGCATGAGCCATTGGTGAGCAGTGCGGCAATGTAGTTGAGTGCCTGCCGCATGGTGACTTGTGAAGTTTTGCCCAGACTGGCTAAATAAACCGCCGCCGGTTGTTGCGTGAGGGGGACTGGCTCCAGTAACCTCAACGGCTCGGACTCTTCAATAAACTGTTGCAGGTCGTCCATGACTCACCGCCAACTGATTCCTAAATTGTAAGCAATGGGGGAACGTCAGGAGTGAAGTGGCGGATAAAACTTAACAAGACTCTGTGGAACTGACATTCTCAATTATCATTGGCTAACCATATCGTTTTGAGGGAGTTTAAACTCAATCCCTTGTCTGCTGGGGGCGAAAGACTCTTCAACGGGTCCGGTCTTCCCGGAAACCTGAGCGCCAACTTCAGGGAGGCCCCTCAAAGCGACTGTGCTGTCAGTAGCACTGAAACAACACTGACTGAATGCCCCGGACGAGCGGTATGATGGGATATTACAGCACGACTACAGCACGGTTAAAGCACAGTATGGCAGCACCAACTAAGCGGATTGTGGGCTATTTGCCGGTGGAGTACCACAACCGGCTCCGGCAGTACATGGAGGAGGAAAACCTGGGCGAGAGTGCGGCCCTGGTCCAAATCTTGCGCGAGTTTTTTGATGGCAGACAGCAGAATCCCGAACTTGAATCGCTGCGAGGGCAACTGGCCCAGTTACAGCAGCGGGTGGCGGTGGTGGAGGCGGTGCTGAGTTCCGGGGGCAGAGGCAGCAGAGGACGGAGCCAGATGCCGGTGATGACTGAACCCATCAAGCCCAAGGCATTGACCACGGTGGAATTGGCGGAACGGTTGAAGGTGACACCCCAGGAAATTGACGAAGCGGTGATCCAGGGTGTCGAGGATTTCAAAAAATGGAGCCGCAGTCGGGATCCGGCTTTGATCCGCTGGGAAAAACGGGGCGAGTTGTTCCACCAGGTGGAGCGGTGACGCGGTTGGGTTGCTCCAAGCAGCAACGGCATAGCTACGCGAGTGCTGGTGTTTAAGTAGAGGTCTGGATTTCAAGGTCGGGTTAGAACCTTACATTTTTTATGTATTTCCATGTCTATTCCGTGCCAAGCCATTTACTATCATAAAAAATAGATTTTTTATGATAGTAAACTGACCGTCGAATTGAACGAACCCACTAAAGCAGATTTTCTTCGGTCTAATCCAGACTCCTCAGTGGCAGGGGC
>CAYUEH010000003.1:0-43573 GCA_964442465.1 uncultured Laspinema sp.
CGATGCGCACTGGGCCACAGAAATGACTTACGATTTTTATTACAACACATTTGATTGCAGCAGACCCTATTAGTAAGGAAGAAGACAGCCATTTTCTTCGGGGCAGATCGGTCAGCCACTACCAAACCAATCACCCGCTTGAAGCCCAACGTTTTATCTAAGCGTTGCCGACTTACCATGTTAGACATTATAGAATGGTCCATCATTAAATGGTGTACACCCTATAATTACCTTTTTGTCAAGTACAATTTATACAAAACTAGATAAACCTTCCCTGCCAACTATAGTAGGTTTTGCTATAATTTTCCGTCCCTAAAAATGTTAACAGTTGCATGATTTTTTTGCTGTTAATTCAACTGTAAGATTAATTAACCAATTTTACTTTTTTGATAAAACCATCCTCCCTGAGTTCTACAATTTCAACGGTAACGTTTTGTTTTACACACAATCTTTCATAATGTTTAGGCTCCTTCGGGCTTAGGGTTTGTGTAGTTTTGTGAATGTAGTACGTGACCTTGTTCCCTTTAATTCCCGTTACGGTGGCCTCAACCTGCTGACCGACTTTTAAATCTAAGTTTTCCACCACTTCCGCAATTTCTGCCTGACGTTCGGAGACGATGGGTTCGATGGCAGATTGGGTGGCGATCGCATTTAACTCCCCAGTGGGTACGGCATTTTTGTAATAGCGCATCAGGCGGAACCCCCAGCCTAATATTTCCTGCATAGCAACGGGGTCATCTTGATATTGTCGCAGGGATTCGTTGCAAACCTTGGAAATAGTCTCATAATAACCGGAAGTTTTTTTACTATGTCCAATCGTGCAGCCATTGTTAGAGAGGGTTTGCAGGTACTTAAAAAATCCTTTTCCGGCATCGGGTTGCTCTCCAAAGGCTCGTAAATAGGCGATGGCTTTTCCCAATTCGTTGGCATCGGCTTCATTTAGCACCAATTGTTGGGCGATTGTATGGGCAACTTTCCATTGATTGTCTGAAAGAGATGTCATGGCAGTATCCAGTGGTTTGATAACAGGTTTGAGGGTGGGGTGCATGATTAAATCTGCACCCTAGAAATTAATAAATTCCTTGGGGAGGTTGGCGCGTTGTGGGATAAAACAGGATGCGCTGCAACTGTTCGAGTTGTGGTTTTTGAATTAATTGGTCGTGGGCCTCTTGCATGGCAGTTCCGAGAAAGTCTTCCAACGGTTTTCCAGTCATTGATTCGCTTTCTGTATTATAGGAAAGATAGCGATCGCGGAGTTGGGCCGGTTTTTTCAGTTCTGTTACCGCTACGCTCATGGTCCCCATCCCGATGGGTTTACCCCCGCCAATTTTTAGTGCCATTGGATACTGGGAATCTTGTCCGAGGGCAATGAATAATACCCCCAATTCCGCCCGACTTAAGTTGGTCAACTGTACCCGAGTGCTAAAGGTTAGCTGAACTCCTGCCTGCTGTACGGGGATGCCTTTATTTTGCCCGGGACTGGCAGCGCGATCGGTATGGTAATAAAACTTACGTCCTTTTGCCATTCCCCGATTATCAAAATACCGCTTTGTTTCATCGGGACGGGGGCGATATAAGGACGGCATAAACCCCGCCCCATATTGGGCAGAAATACATTGGGAATCACTAAATTCAATCACTCCCTGCCAATCCATTGCCCCAAAAACGCGACTGGCGGGACAGAGTAGTTCTTTATTTCTACAGGGTAATCGGTCTTGAGGAATTTTACTTTTGGATCGATTCGTAACAACCGCTAAGGTGCTATTGGTAATGGCTTCATAAACCGATCGCACCACCCCTTTCAAAGAACTGCCGGGAATCACTGGATTTTTTCCGGCGTTTAGGGCCATCAGTTTGATTAACGGAATCCGATTCTGTTCGACATCGCTTCCCATTGCCACGACCCCAGTAGAAATATGGACCGGAGTCTGGACTGTGAGGGTTAAAAGTAAAGTTCCGGAAATGCGATCACTATGATATTTATCGTGGCCGATGGGTTTTCTTAGGGGCGGTTTTTCCTTGGGAAATGGAACAAATTCGTAAGGTTTAGGTTCAGTAATTTCAACTGGGTTTGTCATGATTTATTCACCCTTAAAGCCACAAAATGAACCGTTGAAGTATCGGCATCGGAAAAATAGCGTTGACCGATATTGACCGAGGTTTTCTTTGTTAATTTCGGAAATCGGGTTTCCGTGGGGGGATAAAGATGAGCATTGCGATCTTGAACATTCCACCGCTTGCCTACGGCCTTAAATCCGGGTTCTTCCCCTGTCGTACTCAAAAGCAACAAACTAAAGGAGTCGCCTTTTTGCTGCCAGCGAATTTCTCGATTTTCGTCAAACATCTGTCCTTCGGGACTGGGAAAATTCGAGGGTAATTCCGTTGAAAATTCTCCCAACTTATGCAGCCAACGCAAACAATAGTAAGTCGGTTGACTGGGGGGATGTTCTAACAAAAGTTTGAGGTCGCTTGCCGTCAGGTTATTTCTGATGCCCACAAATCCATTCATTTAGCTTTTGCCTCCACTTTCCGGCTCCACGCTTTGACCGACCGCATAAATAAATCTTTGACTTGTTCCGTCCCGTTCCAGCACAGTTCTACCCCTAAACCCAAATCCATTAATCTAGCTTTCACTGGAGTTTCTTCGGCATCATCCGCTGGAAATCCATAAGCAGAACGGTCCTCACCGATAAATTCCCCTGCACCTAATAGCTGGACTGGCGGCCAATTTTTATCGCTTCCCAATAGACGAATGCGTTCGTTTTCTAGGGTACAACCCGGATAGCGAACCACAGCAGAATCGAGGTGAATTTTTACTACCCCTAACCCGCGAGATTTGGCAAATCCTAGGCCAAACCACCCCTCATCTAAATCCCGTAAAACTAATCCAATTAAACCCAATTGAGCTAGGGTAAAGTTTTTGAGGTGAATTTTCGTTTTAAACTCCCCATCGGTACAAACTTGGTAGTTAAAAGGACCCACGGCAACCGACCCAAATACCCGGTCAATAGCGACCCCATTGCGTTCTTCCAACTTGAGGGATTTGGGGGTGGGATAGGCATCCTCAATTCTAATCCGGCTGGCAATAGAAGTATGACCAAACATTTGGTCAGTAAATGAGGATAACCGATAAATATCCGGTGCTTCTGTAATGGAATCCAGATATTTATATTCTTCCAAATTCAGGGGATTACCGGCCCATAACTGCTCAGGATTACTGGGCCTTTTATCTTGTCCCACCGTGCGGACAATCCGTTCAGCATGAGCGCGAATTGCACCTTTGAGACTGCTGCCGGGAAGATAAACCGACCGCCCTCCGGCGTGATAGGTTTCCACAAATTCCATATCCGGTTTGGTGGGGTCCGCCCCTTCTTTGCCCGACTTAATCAAAATCGGGCCATCGGGGGAAATTGTTAACTCAATCGTACATTGATTTACAAAACGTTTGTGCATGATCCGTCGATTCTCCTCAATCAAAACTTGCTAATGTGTGAGTCTGCACAGGCAGGCTTTATCCAGAGAACAGCACCCTTTAGGAGGTCGGTGAGGATGGTGTTAATTCGGCCATTTTGTCTCGAATATGCTTGATGAGAGATTGTACCCAATCGTCTTTATAATCTTCTGCATCTTCATAGGCTGTTTCATCCTCATTGACAATTTTGCGGAGATAGTCCAACAAAAACTCCGGATGGCCTTCCACATCCACCCAAAGCATTTTTTTGATGTCCAGTTCAACCACTCCCAAACCGCGCGATCGCCCTCCACCTAATGGGATTTGCTGGGTCTCAAACTGATGCAACCCAATCATCAGTAACCCTAACTCCCATTCCTCCACATTTTCTGCAACTGCACGAAACTCAAACGGCGTTCCGGCGGGGACAACTTGGAAATCATAGAGTTTGCCATCGGCAGCCGTTTCGGTATCGCGGTCAATCGCCACCCCATCTCGTTCTTGGTATTGTCCGAACCAATTTTCAGCCAATACGGTTAAATCTCGGACTTGAAATTTACTAGCAAACCAAGGGGAACCAAACAGACTAGATATCAAATCAGTTTGGTTAACAATGGCTTCGGTGAGGCGCAAATCATCGCGGTATTGGTCCTTGAACTCCTTAATTTCACTAGCGGTAATGGACCACTCCTGTTCATTGGCGGGATTGGCGACTAACTTGCGATCGCCTCCCCAAATCCCGCGCAAGAAACTTTCCAGGCGCGATCGTAACGCACCTTTAAAACTCGACCCGGGAATCAACGGACGCCCGAAGGCATCCTTAATCACCGGCAAATCCGACCCAATCGGTTCTGAAGAACGACCGGCACCAATTCGCAATGCCGTAATCGTAGTCAAGGTTCCGATAATTTCTAACCGATTGTGGAAGGTTTCAAATGTTTTCATAATTCCTCACTCATTTTTCTATCCGTCCCCTGATTACCAAGGATTATCATTAACATTGCCTTCTTGGCCATAGCGATGCAGCAGTAAATTTCCATGTGTGGAAGTACAACTCACTCGCAACTCTTGGGTTACCCGAAAATGCTCCATATCTCCCATATTCACATATTTGTCATACTGCAACCCTCCATGCTGTTTGAGAACGCTAGTATCGCCGTTGGATTTTTCTAATAAAGAGGAGACTAAAGCCAAGGTTTCCTGCAACTTGACCCGTTCAGGTGGAGAGTTGACTTGATTGTAATCCCGGCGAAATGAATCTTTATAATCAATTTTGGGAAACTGTAGCAAGCTTTGGGAAAGCAGTTGATTTTTCGACTGTTCCCAAATCAGTTTGCCCCAGGTGGATAGCACCCGCTTATCATTAAAAGTACCCAGCAAAGATTCGGGAACATCAGCGACTTGTTCGCGAGGAAGTCCTGCACCGGCATCCATCAAGGCCAACTTAACCCGGTGGGGTTCTATGGCAGCCATATCAATGGCGATCGGTAGGCGCGGAATGGTAATTAACTCTGAACCAACGCCTTCAAAAATGTAGATTATCTCATCGGCATAGAACATCCCAATGGTATTCAGATAGCCTTGCAGACTCTTAAATCCCCCCACTAAATTAAAATAAATTTTGTAGTTTTTTTGGAGGGGAGGGATTTGGTTCTGTAACCAGACAATCAGTTCATCTATCCCCTCAGAAAAATCAGTGGTGCTGGCAGTAGAAAGCCCAGTAGGGGTATAAATGCTGACATTATTAATCCCCTTTTGTTGCAAAAAGGTTTGGACAATTTCTGCGGTGGTAAACCCTTGAGCAGTATCTGTCGCAATTAAATAATGAATGTCCTCCTTCCCTTGAATCAGGTCCTCTTGATAAATGCCATAAATCCCATTTAATTCGGCACTAGCACCCCGAATCGTGGTAATTTTTCCGGCTTTTAGTTTATTGATGGCTCTTTCCTGCAAAGTCTCGATAATTTTCTGGACTTCATGAGAAAGATAATCCCATTTTTCATTAGCCGTATCCCGTAACTCAGGATACCACTGACTTTCATCGGGATTATTTCGGTTAATCTGATTCGTCAACAAACTGGTGCCAATTGTGGAAATGATAACTCGACGCATCGTTTTGTTTGCTAGATTAATTTGGGGATTACAGAGAATTCAGATATTTTAAATATCGCGAGCCATATCCCAAATACCGGCGAATCAGTTCGAGGTGAATCTCTTTAACTTTTGCCGATTCAGTGATTTTCGCGTCTGTGGCAATCTTTTGAGAAGCAGCGCTGATATTTTTGTCAATATCATTAATAATGGCCTCTGCTAAAGAGCTTTTGCCCTTTCCCCATTTATTATCCCGTCCGAGTTGATAGCGCAGAAAATTTTTCACCACTTCGGCACTATCAGTCGTTTCGGCAACTCGGACCACGTTGCGAAACTGGGATTCTTCTAAGTTGCCATAGTTTTTTGTTTGGTCTAATGCCGATTGAATCCAGCTAACTAAATCATCTTCACATTGGCGGATGCCTTTTTGGATTTTGAGTTCAATATGTTGGTCTTTCTGTGGGTCAGTAGATAAACTCATACCGCTTCCTCCCGAAATACTAGATGAAATGGATGGCAAACTAAAACTTGACCGAAACCTTCAGGAGTGCGATCGCCCACCCCAGAGACTTCTAATTTTGACAATGCCGGTTCCCAGAGTTGGGGATTTTCTGTGCTAAATAAATACACCCCTCCTTTATTGGTAATCAATTCAATATCTTTCATCCGACCCCAGGCGCTATTCCACCCAGAACGATAGTCATAGCTGCTATAAGCGACGCATAATTCTAAGGAAGCGTCCTCGACTCCGGCAAAATCGCACAACATGGGGGGAGAAATCACCGTGGTGCGTCGCCAATCTTCCCTTAAGATAGCATCAGATTGTAAATCCAGGGTGAAATAGGTGCGCTTGTCTTGCCACTGCTGATTTTGGGTCCCAAAAATTTGGTTCCAAGTTTGCCAGCGTTGGCGCAATTGCTGATTAAATTGCGTCACCCGTTCGTTCAGATTATTCTTAATTTTACTTGCGGTGGGTTCTATCTTCACCTTCCCCAATCCGCGTGAGGTTGCACTTCCCAATCGAAAATTGTGATTCTGAATAAACGCGATCAGCAAATTGGCTAAATTCTCATCCTCCAGGTAAATTTGACTGCGATAAATAGCGGCTTTTTTTTCTTGGCCTTGGGTTTCGTTGAGAACTTCAATGCTGTATAATATCTGCTCTTGAGCCGTGGCGCGACGGCGATTAATTCCCACCCGGGTCAGCAGGCGTTTGGTGGCCGAATGGGTTTGATACTGGCCTTCTTGGTGGCTGAAAAATGCGCTATAGGGTTCCACCCGCCCTTGATTATCAGCCGGGTCGTTCGGGTCATAAGGATGACCAAATTGTTCGGCACAGAAGCGGTCAATTAAGGTGTCGAAAACGCCATTGCCTTTCGGCTTAAACCCCGGGTTGGTTTTGGAACTGACTGCCGTCGTGGGTATCACCAGCACTTCGGTGTCGATCGCACCCGGATAGGCGTTATGAAAAATAGCCGCACGATCGCCTAAAAATAAGGTTTGAAAATCCCCTCCCTGCTGACTTAAATCCTGATGTCCTTGTCCCGACTGTTGCAGCAATACCTCAGCGATCGCACCCCGAATCACCGAACCGGGAATATAATCACTCGCTTCACTGACTGAACCCGGTTTTGTGACCCCGATCGCCAAGGGTGACTCAGCGGTAATCGTTAGCTCAATCTTGTTCATTTTTCCCCTTTAGGTAGCAGTTTCGACCAGATGTCATCCTCAATCTTAATTTCCTCCAACTTGTCCCAAGTTAACCAACCCAGTCCTGCGGATTTACTCCCCCCTAAAGCATTAATATGCCGCAATGCTGCCACAATCAGCGCTTTAGCATAATCAGGACAATTGGGTTGGAAATAAAGATTTCCCTCAAACTCTAATTTAAGATTAGCAGGAGAGGTTTCCAGAAAGTAGAGCTTTTTCTCCTCGGCAGTTTGCCGACGGCGATTAATCGTAACCCCAGGACGCAAGACTTCCGGTAAATTGTCTGGATCTTGAGTGCAAATCAAATCATCCACTATCACTCGGGAAGCTAACGCCGGATTACCAAAGATTTGGCAAATCAAGCAATGATGCCGATGATCTTCCTCAATTTTATAATCGGACCGATTAAACTTCGCTTTGTCTTGCTCCGAAAATCCCGCCAGTTGGGGACACATGGTTTCTGAGGTCGGAGATTCGCAAATAGGCCACCCTAATCCCCGCGCTAATTTTTCGCACTCGTGGCGCAATCTTCCTTTCAACTGCGATCCAGGAATCAATAATTTCCCGTTCGCCCTCCGCATGATTGGTTTATCGGCTAAGGAGCCGGTTGACCCCCCGGCACCGACACATAATGCCGTATCAATAATCGCCTTTAGCGGAAGCGTTTTCACTCTATTTTCCAGCAAATCTTGTAGATAAATCATATCCGACTTTCCTTGTGATGGCCTGGTTGAGAACTGGCAACGGTTTCCGCATTAATAAACGGATAAAGATCCACCATTTCGCGCCAGATGGTTTCGTAAACTTTCTCCTGAGATTCATACATCCAAGGGACAATATTTCCGCTATTTGTTTTTGCTTGACACCAAGCCTCGTCAAACTGCTGTTTGAGCAATCGTTGTTGATCGGGTTTTAACCGACTCCGGAAATACAAGTAGTTGAGCATAACGGTTCGCTTTCCTTGTTCGAGCAAACTGCGTATTTGATAGAGTTGCGACCGGGGAAATTCCGACTCTTTCAAAGCGGCGATCGTCTTAATCAATCCTCCAATTTCATACAGGGTATAGGGTGCGCCATAAAGTCTGAGGGTCTGATTGCCTTGTTCTTTGGTTAATCCATTCTCGCGAAACTCCTGAATATTCGAGGAAATCATCGTCACCGATTTTAGGGTCAAAATATCAATCGTACCCCCGTGATAGCGATACTTCTGATCACCCTTGAGGGTTTTGGCTTTTTTCTTGGCCGATTTGAGCAACTGATTGGTCAGTTTCTCCGCATAGTAAATTGGCGTACTGGAGGAGGTAATCAGCACCCCGGTGGACATACTCAACTGGCATTGAGAGGGTTGGGGTGGATTTTGGGGGTCGTGATACCGATGACAAGTGACGGATTGGGTCAGGATATCCTGCTGAGTAATCTGATAGGTTGTTTTGTTGGTTAGGAGAATTTTTTCAAACTCTTCCCCAAGGGTTTGAGCAATGGCGAGTGCTTGATTCGCCGGGACGATGAGCATCACATCATCCCCCCCAATAGCAATAATTTCAAAGGGATGAATCCAGGTGCCTTCGCGATACTTGGCGTCAGATTTTTTTAAGTTTTGTAAGTAATGGGGTCCTAGATGTTTCGCTAAAGCCCGATAAACCGATTGTTCCGTGGCCTCAAACACATCTTTGCTAAATTCTGCATACTCTTCGGGAGACTTGATTTTTTGAATGTACCCCCCCATATTGTTGCCATCCGCATAGATGAAGGCTACAAAATCATCACTGGCATTGCCGATTTCGCCCAGGAAAATGGCTTCTTTCACCACTTTGGGGTCTTGATTTTTGTAATAGTTCAACTCCCAGCCAGTTTGCTTGAGAAATTTGCCAAATTTAAACACCCAGCTTTCTAACTTACCCGAGTTCCAACATTTTTTTAAAGAGCCAAACTGCCAGCGAAATGTGGTATTTTTGTTGTACCACTGTTGTCCCTTATAACCTTCACGCTTGACCCGTTGTCCCACAATTCGCTTGCGCGCTAAAGTATCCGAAAACCAAGGGTCTCCGGGAAGGTTGGTCTGTGCGATCGCCGATCGCTGTTCGTTCTCATCCCGCACCACATCAGGATGGGTTTCAAATATCGGCGGATACCGACGACTGGGACGAGACCCATTGCCAACCTCATTCCCATTCCGGCGCTGCTGAAACAGGGACGCTAATTTCCCGGCCAACTCATTGAAACTTTTGCGATTCTTGAACAATTCAACAATTTCAGCCTCAGTTTGCGGATGGCCAAAATAGGATTGAACGAGAGGTTGCTGGTAATTTTTGCGGTAGTCTTCCAGCCAAAATGTCTCCTCTATCGGGTCTTTCAGCAACCCAAGACGAATTTCTAACAGCCGGAAACTCTCTCCCACCGCACAGCTATTCGCCGTTAGGGTTTCCTCCGTGTACCGCTTCTCGATCGCATTGGCTAAATCATCCACAAAGGCAGCGGGACAAAATGCCAGAATATTCCCCCCAGTAGAATAAATAATCAATTCTGGAATCAGTGCCTCTTTCAAACCCGAAAAGTTGTGAGTCAGCCATTGAGACACCGATTTATCTTGAATCTGGCCAAAAAAAGCTGGAAGATCCACCAGATTGATGCGATCCAACAAAGCCGATGCACCGCGAATATCTTGGAGGTTTGACGCCTCAAAAACATAGCCTTTGATTTTGGTTGCACCGCCATACACTAAGCCGATCGCCGTTTGCTGTTGCCACAACTCCGGATACTCATTTTTGATATCTACCAAAGAGGGAAATGGCAAACTGTTCAGGCGGTGATTTAGTACATCCAGCTTCTCAATTTGTTGAACAATCTCTCGGGTTTCTGCCGGGACTCCCTGACCCTTCAATAGGGCTTTTTGCATTTTTTTTAGCGTTGGCAGGGGTAAATGAGACTCTCGTTTATCTCCCCAAGCCAGACACCAGGCCAAAGCGGCTGTAACTTTAAGTTTTGTGTCAGTCATGATAATAATATCCTGAACTTGAATAGTGGGATTAGAGGCGATCGCAGTCTAGGATAAAGCCGAGGTTCCCAAAAGCCCCTTAACCCGTTCCATCAACAGATCTGGAACTGCTGTGGCCCCACCCCGTGCCCAGGGACCGCAGGTGATTTCTAAATAAGGTTGCTCTTGGTGAATAGTTTGGCCTGGTTCTAAATGGCTGTAAATCACGGCAACCGGAATTAAATTTCCCCGATCGCCTCGGGTCAATTCTAGGGTGAGTTGTTGATACCTCAACCCGCTGGGAGTTTTCTGCTGACTGATTTCCAGGTGGATGCCGGTTTCTGTCATGGGGTTTTCCCGAATTTGGACTCTGTGTTACTATAGCATGGGCATTGAAAAGGGGTCTTCCATAAATGAACGCAAGTTTTACTTATCCCCCCAGTCCGGATATTTTGCAGTGGTTGGCGGGGGGACAGCTTGGGAATCGGTTGTTGCGATCGCTGCGGTTGTGGGTCCTCTTAACTAAGTTGTATGGACAGAGGTCCCCTTGGGCGATCGACTTACCCCAACCGTTTGGTTATCCCCACCTGCGCGATCGCCTGTTTGCTCCCACTCACGGCAAAAGTGACCTTTTGAGTGCTGAACAGTTGGAATACCAATGCACCGATGGCAATTGTATTTGTCACCGCACCGTCAGCGAATTGCTCTTATCTGCCAAACAGTCGCCGGAGTCTTGGATGCTGGATGTCATCCAGTTGAGTGGGTTGGCTTCGGAGGAACTGGAGGCCCTGATGCAACAAGCGCCGTTTACCACGGTGCACCGTTCCATTCGCGATGATTTGAAGTTCCTGGCTGAACTCGGCTGGTTGGAGTTTGTAGCGCGCGGTAAATATCGGTGTATCTCCCTGGAAAAATTGCCGAGTCTGCCTGGGTTACAGCGGGCGATCGGCCCGCAAACTGATACTGTATTGTTACCCCTCTCCCAAGTCCGGGAATTGTTACCCGCACTCGAAAATATTTCCTTTATTCAGCCCCATTTAGAAGTGCTGATCCAATCGTTATGGGAACAAGTCACCTCCGATGCAGAACCCGCACAACTTCTGGACAACCGAGGACAACGCCGGATTTTCATCCACCTGGATTACATTCTTTCAAGTGAGGTACAAGAACAGGTAGACACCTATCAAGACCAACTCGAACAACTGTGGCGCACGTCTTCTTTGGGAGTGGTGCAGTTTGAGTATGAATTGGCCCAAGGTGGGATTGTCCAGTTCACAACTTATCCGGTCTGCTTGCATTATGTGCATCGAGCTAAGTATCTCAGCGCTTGGGGGGAAACGCCTTCAGGGGAGATGGGTTGGCACAATTATCGCTTAGACCGCATCACCTCCCCCAAACTCACCGTATTAGCTTGGGGTGACCCCCAGATTCCCAATCTGTTGCGGGAGATGCGACGGGCGGGGGATTTACCCACGTCTGAGGAGGTGGAGGAGGCGATGGAGGCCGCTTGGGGTTTTAATTTTTATTTGCCGCGTAAGTTGCTGTTGTTGCGCTTTCCTCGGGATTTTGCCCGACGCTATGTGGAGGGAACGGTGCGTCATACGACATTTGAGCCGGTGCCTTATCACTCATTAGAGGATTTGGTTAGGCGGCAGGTCCCGGAGGAGGGCGATCGCACCGCAGCGTTGCAAGTTTTAGCCAAGCGCAGTGAGACCGATGCCTATTATCGCGCCTGGATTCGCGAGGGGGATATTAATGTCCGAATTCGCTTACGCTCTTGGCGACCCAATGGCGAGGTGATTTTACCCTTATCTGTGCGTCATCAGATGGCACAGGAGGCCACCCGCGAACTCGCGCACTATGCTCCCTTAATTTAGGCCAGGTTGCTGCTGTAGTCCAGAAATGGCCCCAAGGCAGCGCGACTTCATCAACTTTTTTATCAACAACCTCAATCTGTCTCAATCGGTTGCCTACGCCATACGAGCTTTCCATCCCCCAGTGGGTAATAAAAGCAGAACCCCTCTCCCGGTGGGCGATCGCACTCAAATTAGTTTCCATCCCCCAAGGGGTAGTGAAAGCGCAACTCCTCTCCCGGTGGGCGATCGCACTCAAGTTGGTTTTCATCCCCCGAGGGGTAGTAAAAGCGGAACTCCTCCAGTCGTGGCGATCGCACTCAAATTTAGTTTCCATCCCCCAGCGGGGAATAAAAGCGGAACTCCTCCAGTCGTGGCGATCGCACTCAAATTAGTTTCCATCCCCCGGGCAGTAGTAAAAGCAGAACCCCTCTCCCGGTAGGCGATCGCACTCAAGTCAGTTTCCATCCCCCAAGGGGTAGTGAAAGCGCAACTCCTCTCCCTGTGGGCGATCGTACTCAAGTTAGTTTTCATGCCCCGAGGGTAATTAGGGAATGAAACCGCAACCCCTCTCCCGGGGAGCGATCGCACTCAACAAGAAGGTCGCCGTCCCCTTACGGGGAAGTGGTCCAGGAAAGAATATCGACAAACTCAAACAAAACACAAAGACAATGAGTATCAAGTCGCCGTCCCCTTGCGGGGAAGTGGTCAAGGAAAGAGGATGCTTGGTGTTATGTAAGGCCGGATCCGTATGTACGGTCGCCGTCCCCTTGCGGGGAAGTGGTCAAGGAAAGCACCGTCCAAATGGACGGAGAAGAGTACCTGGTAGAAGGTCGCCGTCCCCTTGCGGGGAAGTGGTCAAGGAAAGCTGACAAACTATCCAAGGTTTACAAAGCAATGAAAGTCGCCGTCCCCTTGCGGGGAAGTGGTCAAGGAAAGAATTCCTTCGGAACGTGTTCTTTGTACAATCCCGGCAAAGTCGCCGTCCCCTTGCGGGGAAGTGGTCAAGGAAAGGTATTTTCAAAAATACGACTGACACTGTTCTTGGAGGGTCGCCGTCCCCTTGCGGGGAAGTGGTCAAGGAAAGACGAAGACGGTAACCTACGGTTTTCTCGAGTTGTCGCCGTCCCCTTGCGGGGAAGTGGTCAAGGAAAGCTGCTTTGTCGGGAAAAATTACCAAGGAGCTACCTGAGGGTCGTCGCCGTCCCCTTGCGGGGAAGTGGTCAAGGAAAGGGTTTCAGTGAGTTACATTTTTGAAAAAATGTGTAATTGTCGCCGTCCCCTTGCGGGGAAGTGGTCAAGGAAAGTGGACAAAAAGTTACGATATTCTGCACCGTTGCAGATGTCGCCGTCCCCTTGCGGGGAAGTGGTCAAGGAAAGATGGAGAAGAGGACGATCCGTACTGCGTACGGACCAAAAGTCGCCGTCCCCTTGCGGGGAAGTGGTCAAGGAAAGAGCCTATGTAAATATAGCCTCAGAAGAGGAGGAAGAGTGTCGCCGTCCCCTTGCGGGGAAGTGGTCAAGGAAAGTTCCTCGACGGTGACGACACCGTTTGGGGAAACACGTCGCCGTCCCCTTGCGGGGAAGTGGTCAAGGAAAGTAGTTTAGTTGCATTTCTTGTAACAATGGCTAAAAACGTCGCCGTCCCCTTGCGGGGAAGTGGTCAAGGAAAGATGCTTTTTGGGGCGGTGCAGACAACGATACCCTGTCGCCGTCCCCTTGCGGGGAAGTGGTCAAGGAAAGCAGTAAATCTAGATTTTGGGCGCGGCATGGACTATGCCGTCGCCGTCCCCTTGCGGGGAAGTGGTCAAGGAAAGTAGTATCTGACCTCCAAGCAGCAGCCACTTTCGAGTGGTCGCCGTCCCCTTGCGGGGAAGTGGTCAAGGAAAGTTTAGCTCTTCGCTGGAAAGTAGGAGGGTTAATTGTCGCCGTCCCCTTGCGGGGAAGTGGTCAAGGAAAGCCTAGTATGCCCCTCGGTAACTAGGCAAGGGAAGGTCGTCGCCGTCCCCTTGCGGGGAAGTGGTCAAGGAAAGTTTGTATGCCCAGTGCATTCCCAATTCTCCCTAACTGTCGCCGTCCCCTTGCGGGGAAGTGGTCAAGGAAAGATCCACCCTCCCGAGTACTGCGAAGACGAAAGTCGCCGTCCCCTTGCGGGGAAGTGGTCAAGGAAAGACCCTTGATCTATCAGTCGAATACGACCCGACGTCGCCGTCCCCTTGCGGGGAAGTGGTCAAGGAAAGACGGAAACGGTGGTCTTCTTTTCGATGCATCCACGGTCGCCGTCCCCTTGCGGGGAAGTGGTCAAGGAAAGACCATTGCCCTCCTTCTCGCCCTTCCCGCCCTCGCCAATGGTCGCCGTCCCCTTGCGGGGAAGTGGTCAAGGAAAGCCGAGGAACCCCAACGGGACCAAGTGTCCCAGGTGTCGCCGTCCCCTTGCGGGGAAGTGGTCAAGGAAAGACGATCTAATCTTCGGCGGTTCCGCTGGAGATAAGTGTCGCCGTCCCCTTGCGGGGAAGTGGTCAAGGAAAGCGTCCCTCCACCGCACAAGTTGGTGCACGTGAAGTAGGCTGTCGCCGTCCCCTTGCGGGGAAGTGGTCAAGGAAAGGCTATTACTACACCTGCAGCTGCAGCTGAATACGAAATACAGTCGCCGTCCCCTTGCGGGGAAGTGGTCAAGGAAAGCTTAGGAGGGTATTGCATTTGTGTGGTCATTATTGATGTCGCCGTCCCCTTGCGGGGAAGTGGTCAAGGAAAGAATGACCAATAAAATCAAATTCCAAACCATTTCGTCGCCGTCCCCTTGCGGGGAAGTGGTCAAGGAAAGCCGAATAAGCCTAAACCAGCAAGAGCGGTAGCGGGTCGCCGTCCCCTTGCGGGGAAGTGGTCAAGGAAAGAAGACAATGACCTTGTCGATGGCGGTTCAGCAAATGGTCGCCGTCCCCTTGCGGGGAAGTGGTCAAGGAAAGATTGAAAATATCTACTTGAATTTTTCATTTAGATGGTGTCGCCGTCCCCTTGCGGGGAAGTGGTCAAGGAAAGAAGTCCTACATCTGCTGGCACGGCCGGCGGATTTGGTGTCGCCGTCCCCTTGCGGGGAAGTGGTCAAGGAAAGGATATCAAGGACCACCGCAAGAACTCGAACCAATCGTCGCCGTCCCCTTGCGGGGAAGTGGTCAAGGAAAGCTGTGACAATGCCCAATCTGAGCGAAACCAGCTAGTCGCCGTCCCCTTGCGGGGAAGTGGTCAAGGAAAGCATTGATGCAATTGGCCAGCTTTTGAATCTGCAGAGTCGCCGTCCCCTTGCGGGGAAGTGGTCAAGGAAAGGTAGTTTAGGGAACGGGGAGTGGAGATCATTTAGAATGTCGCCGTCCCCTTGCGGGGAAGTGGTCAAGGAAAGATGACCTACTCTTTGGAGGACCTGGTGACACCCTCTATGGAGGTCGCCGTCCCCTTGCGGGGAAGTGGTCAAGGAAAGCCGGGTGTTTGGGAGAGGAGAGAGTGGGGAGCTAAATAAGCGTCGCCGTCCCCTTGCGGGGAAGTGGTCAAGGAAAGGACTGCAGGGTTCGTTATGAACCAGCAGTCTCGAAGTCGCCGTCCCCTTGCGGGGAAGTGGTCAAGGAAAGTCGACGTTCGGTTGCGGACGTCCGGGATCTTTAACGTCGCCGTCCCCTTGCGGGGAAGTGGTCAAGGAAAGAGCTAGGCTACCAGGTCAAGCCCTGAAAGGGTTTCAGGCGGCAAATCGACGCAATAAATTTTACCTGTCAATAAAGGGGGGATCAATGTCAACAAGCTCCCTCTTAAAAAGCCTGAAATCTTTACGGGGAGAGGAATCGACGCACCTCAACGTAACTTGTACGGTTTCCGGCATTTTCTGGATTGCGTCGATTTCCTACAGTCAGGCAACAGACTGCAAGCAATTGGCTGGAATTATTTAATTTTCGAGGTACTTGGATTTTCCGCCCAATCATACAGCCAGCTTAAACGGTTTGTCAAACAAACATTTTGTTCAGTTATCCCGGGCAGTGGGACCACTACGATGCCACTATAGAGCGGTGGCTATCTAGTTCGCGCACCCCTCGACCAAGTGGCTCCCCATCTGGTCAAGCAGAAGCATCCAAGGCAGCATGATGAAGCAGTTGGAACAAAGTCAGTCCACGGGTAAATCTCTCCCTTATCAAAAAGGAAACCCCCTTTTCCTCCTAGTTGCTTTAATGATAAGCAAGCAAACAGAAGCGAGAATTCAGGTTCAACTATGGTAATGAATCGTCGGGTACTAATTTTTGCAGATAGTGACAACACTTATCTAGCTGCTCAAAGCTTCAATCGAAAATTGGATTGGCAAAAAATCCGGGACTATCTAGCGGATCCCGCTGAAGGCAGAGAACTTATTGAGATGGTAATTTATGTAGGTCTACCTCCTGCTAGAGAGCGATTTGAAGAACAGCGTAAAACCAAAGAAAAATTTATTTATTGGGCTAAGAGTAATGGTTTTATGGTTGTGTCCAAGGAAGGAAAAACTAAAGGCGACGATTATGAAACCAATATCGATATTGTCATGGCAATGGACGCTATTGAACTCGCCCTCGAAGTCAAGCCTGATATTGTTGTCTTAGTGACGGGTGATTCTGACTTTGCCTATTTAGCTGAAAAACTGAGAAGACGAGGAATGCGGGTTGAGGTGGCTTCGGTCGAAACCTCTCTTGGCAATGACTTGAAGGTCACGGCAAATAGTGTGGTGGATTTAATCAGCATTTTTGACAGTTTCGAGCCACAAAACAATAACCAAACTCATTATCGAATTGGTAATGACAGTATCTTTGATTAATCCTTTTTTTGTTGGTATGATTATCGAAAATGGACCTTTAGATTCACGTCCGCCAAGAACCCACTTTAAAACTGTGAACGGCAAGTTGATTGTACAAGAATTAAATGAGATAAAGGGTATGAATTCTCAGGTCGCCGAACTTGCCGATCAACTCAAACAGTTGGAATCCACAATTCTGGCAATCCAACACCAGGACCGGACGGAATGTATCAAGCATTTCAAATCTCTGAAAATCTCTGTTCATAATCTCAGGAATCTTTCTAACCGATTGCTTTGGGCAACTACAGCCGCCCTTGCCACCTTAATAATTTGGTTAATGTGGATAAATTGGAAGAGTCAACCCCAAACAATATCTTGCCCGATTCAGGCCATGCCTGCTTCTTTAACTCGCTCTGATTAATTGGAGGTGTTTGCAACTTTTTATTGGTGCCTAACAACTCAAGGTTGCCCTCAAACTTTATTGCCCAACATAAAAAATTACGTTTGAACTCAGGAGAATACAATGAGAGCGGTCGTGAATGGAAAATTAGTCGATTTACCAAATGGTACAACTATCGAAGAATTGAGAGCTAGACTACCCGAAATTGGTAGTGATGATGTGATTGAAGAAGGATTTGGAGGAACCAAACCTTTAAGAGAGAATGAAGCTCTTAAAGAAGGCTCCAAAGTTTGGACTGTTCCCAAAATTGTTAAAGGTTGAATAGGAGGAGTTATGACCATAACCATTGCTTCAGGCCAATTCCAGCCAACCGTGCGAATTTTGGCTGAATTAAAATTGTTGGAAAAGGCCGCCAAAAACGTGATAGTGGGCAGCAAAAATCTTGGAGGTACTCAATACACAGCCATTTTAGTAAAAGGAATGCCGCTATCATCGCAAAAATTTACCGCATCAAATTCTGATGTTTTGTTCTTATTGCCGCCCGAATATCCGCGCATTCCCCCAATTGGCTGCTATCTCAACTACCCTTGGAATACTGTAGGAGAAGGAGATCATCACTTTACTAGACAGAGTTACTACGGCGCACCTTTCCTCAGTGAAGCAGGTTGGTATTGGTACTGCGTTGGACTAGGAGGCGGTTTTAATTTAGACCGATGGCTCAACTCTTGGCGGCCTAGCCATTCCCCCGAAAACGGACATAATCTTGCCACTTTGTTTGTCACGGCTCGCCACGCTATCAACAGTGATGACTAACGGCCAGCAACCAGCATTTCCTGTCTTGTTTAAGGATTAAAATCTGAAGGACAAGCGCGGAAATGCTACTCGCTACGCTATCAATTAATTTTCAACTCAATTAAAAATTATCCCATGAAAGTGACTCGACCACAAGTTTCTTTACACATACCCCCGGCAATCTGGCAAAATTTTTGCCAGTCCATGCTCCAAGCTCGACGGAACGATGAGGAAGTTATTGGGTTTTTCTTCTGCCAGCGACATCAAATCTCAAAACATCAGGTCAGATATTTTCCGAAAGATTGGGTAGTTCCCTCTCCAGACTGCTATGAACATCAATCGGCAAGCGGGATAATTCTCAAACAAGAATTTCACCAATACTTACTAAATACTTATCTGGACAGAGGATTGGATGTTGTCCATATTCACACTCATGCAGGTCCAGGAAAACCAGAATTTTCTTGTGTGGATGACCAGTGCGAAGCCGAGTATGCTAAGTTTCTTTCTTCTTTTCCGGCTTCAAGCCGATTAATTTCTGGCGTATTTGATGAACTGATGAAACATTCCCAATTTAGAATGTGGCATAAAAAAGGTAACTCTTTTGAAAAAGTTGAGTTTTTCCCTTCATGGTTCGCCCTCGACCCTAATATAAATTATCAGGCGGAAGCAGAACCAATATTTGACCGTCACCAAGTTTTTGGACAGACTTTTCAGAGGCAGTTGGGTGAACTCACTATTACTTTAGTTGGCTGTGGAGGAATCGGCGCAGTTTTTGCGGAACAGCTAGGGCGTTTAGGCGTAAAAAAATGGCTGTTGATTGACCCGGATCGTCTGGAATCCGCCAATCTTAATCGGATGCCTGGGGCAACCTTGAAAATGGCTGACCAGCAGTGGCGCAAAGTTGAGTATGTCAAATACCTGCTCAAAAAGATTTATCAGACAGGTTCTCATGTCAAAGCCATCCCGGTGTCCGTAGAAAATGAAGCGGTTCACCCGGAAATAGCAGCTTCAGATTTAATTGTTGTAGCCACCGACAATCACCGTTCTCGACAAGTGGCTCAAGAATTAGCGCTCAAATATATGCGCCCTTTAGTTTGCCTGGGCACCCATATTGATATGGCATTTAGTGGAGTTCCCCGGATGTACTGCCGGATTACGCTTCCCCCTTTGGGAGGCAACTGGTGTGTGATGTGCGGAAATATCATCAGCTTACAAAAAGCAGCCTTAGAAAAAAGTCCGGCTGAAATCCAAGGTCTAGCCACGCAAGCTGGTTATCTGGAGGGGGTTCGGGATCCATCCGTATTCTGGTTAAATAGCATTTGCGCTTCCACCGCAGTTGGGGTTATCCAAGGAATGGTCAGTGGCTTTTTGAACCTGGAAAAGGGCCTCGACTGGATTTATCAGTTTCCCGAATCTCAGTGGCACAAAACTAATCCTGACTATTTGGCTACTCCTGATTGTTATTTTTGCAGATTTGGTTAGTCAGACATCGGTTGAGTGGGATAATTCCATCCAAGCAAGTTACAGCGATGTTTTTTACGTCGGCTCAGAACTGCGGGAATGGTTAAGTGGGGGCAAATCCAATAACAGAAAGTTACAGCCCCCCACATTTAGGGTATTTTATAGTGGAAAGGCTGGACCCAGATAGATTCCATATCTTATTAAACCCCCTTTTCCACTTTCTCGTTAAAGTCAACTTGTTGAATGTACTGCGAGGCTTTGAAATGAGTTTACGGCGTCAAAAATCTCTCAAATTTGAAAATTTATTTGCTCCCCGTTCGCCGCTAGAATTCTTAGGGTATTCTATCGTAACTGCTATTATTGGTTTAGTTTCGGCTGGCAACCCTATTGGATTAATTTGCATCCCTGGAATTGCTATCGTCTGGTGGTGGATTGACCGCCAGCGGATTAAAAATCAACCTCCTGCCAACCTCAGTCTTTCATTGGAAAAACAGCCGCCTGCTGGGGCAAGAGGATTGATTTTACTGTTGAGTCCTTATTCACCGCGAAGTTCTGCACTGAAAGACCCTGAAAAGTTTCAGCCGTTGCTTGATTCTTTACTCGACACTCCAGCCGAGCAGCTAAAGAAAGACGATTTTGATAAACTTGACTTATTTAACTCTAATCTTCTCCCGCCTATTAAAGCTGTAGAATATCACTTTTCGCAAAAAAAATTGCTGGAAGTGTGGTTGATTGCGAGTGAAACTGTTAACTCAGTCAAAGGTTCAGAATCTGCGGCTCGAATTCTGGAGAAGTACCTGAAAGTTTTGTATGGCTCTAAGTTAGACATTCACTGCGGACCGAAATGGACGATTGTAGATCACGATTACACTGGCTTGTACTGTTTGGCCGACAATATCTTTCAGACGGCTGATTATCGGGATGAACTTATGGTAGCTGACGTGACTGGCGGTACAAAAATGATGAGCGTGGCGTTAGCGATGGCTTGCGTTCCCCCCAAACGCCGGATGCAATATATGGACTCTCAGCGAGACTGGCAAGGTAATCCCTTAACAGCAGGTAAAATTATCCCGGTGAGCATTGATGTTGACCCATTTCTTAATAATAAACAAGATTAAACAGATTTTTTTCTAATCTGTGATTGAGAGGCATAACTAAATTAAGAGAACGATACTTATCCTTGTATCGCTCTCTTAATTTTAGCAAACTTTGCAGGTAAGATGACACTGTGGCAAGTTCTTTAATAGCGAAGGCTTACTAAAATTTTAAGTGCCAAATGTAGCTTAACTGTAATAAAGATTCCAAGTTTTTTGAATATCTTGGGCTATCCGTTCGCGCAATTCTACCGGCAGCAAAATTTCGACTTTTGGCCCCCAAGCTCTCAAGCGCATCATCACATTGTTATCGATTCCGTTGAGTTCATCAACCCGATAATCAGCGCTGTAGTAAGCATGAGGATAATCGTTATCATTCGGGTCATCCGGTAAACTTTCTAAAATTTCCAGCAGTTTTTCTGTTTCAGAGGGAGTAGAAGGGTACTCTCGGATAAATTTTTTAAAATTGGCCTTGGCATTGATGAAGGTGAAGGTATCGTGGCGAAAGCTTTTCATGATATAGCGATCATGAAAATCCCGTTCAAAGCGTAGCAGCATTTTGTTGTTGGGATGATAAAAATCAAATCCCCAGGCTTTTCCCATTTCTACCTGAATATCATCAGGGGATGGGGGTTGCTTACTCAAACATTTTTGTTTTAATAACTCGGGTATTTGCGGGTGGTCCCACGATAGTTCCTCTATCGCTTGGATCCGGTCTAAGCGGTAGTTGTACCAGCCAATTTCTTGCTTCTTTTTGGGCCTTTGTCCGAATGCACACAGATAAGGGGCACGCTGAAAATAATAAATACAGACTGGATAAACGACCCGCTTTCCTTCCCGGGATAAGCTGGCACTGTCATAAATGATGCTGACGGGAGAAACAGGGGTCTTTTCCCATATTTTCTTCAGTTCATCCTGCCACATTACAATGTTATCTATGGCTTCTTTGGAAACGACATACTCAATATGCATGAAAAAACGCTGGATATCGTTCAGAGGTTGAAAATAATTATCAGCAATAGTGCTGAAGTCTGGCTGGGTAATAAAATTTGCCGTCGTGTTACTCAAATTAAATCTTTCTACGGGAGGAAACTTTTGGATTTTTCGGTAGTATTTTTTGCGACTATCTTTGACCTCTTCAATTTCTAACCATCCCATTTTGACGAGATTTTCAAAGTCATATTTTAGATTTCTGCCCGTCACAGCAAAGAGGCGACCTCCGGGAAATGGTGGAATATAATTTAATGCCCTAGAGTTTTTGGAGGGCGGGGTTTGATTTTTCTTTCTGCTGGGAGTCTCTGTGGATTCAGGAAAGTTTCCTGACTCTAAAAACTGGTCTAACTGCGTTTTTTCCACCGGATAAATCTGCAAAAAGCTATCCTGCCATTTCTCTCGACAGATACTCAAACTCAAATTTTCATCAAAAAGCCAATCGCTAAGAGTTTTGGCGCAGCGGCAGTTTATGTCGTGTAGTGGAGGAATTTCATCCCTTTTGTGATAGATTTTTTCTGAACGGTTCTCTTTATTTAACGAATCAGCTTGGGTGAAAAACTGACTACGCCATTCTTCATAACTAAATAGCTCCCGCAGATTTAATTTGACTTCATCGTTGTCCGCTCCGTACAACGAACGCAGAATGACCCATAGCCGCAAAGCTTTTGGCAAATTTTGCTTGAGAGAGGCAGGGGCCAGTAGTTGCAAGAATCCTACAGTAGGAAGGAATGTAAATTGGGGGCGCATATCGGCAACTGAACACTACTTTTCTAGCATAGCTGTTTCCGGAAAGGGACCTTTCCACCTCAATGCCACAGTAAGACTGTTCATGCATAAGTTAAGTCCATCATGTATAGTTACCAGATGAAGTTAGAAGGTGATGTTTTAAGAGTGGGGTTCAACCGGAGCCTTCCCGCTCGGGGCGATCGCATCGTCAAGGATGCCGTAGAGCAGCTAGAACAAATGATTGCTGCGCGGGAGTTACCCGGCGGCGAGGGTGTGTTGAAAATTGACGGCCCTCAATCTGTTCCTGTTGCCTACGCCATCGGTCACCGGCTAGCTCACTTGTATGAAGCGATCGCTATTTTAGACCCCAAGATAGGCAAAAAAGGGCATAAAACTTATATTGTCACCATTTCTCACGGTTCCTCCGAGTATTCGGTAGGGGACTTAATTGAAACCAAGGAAGTGCAACCCGAACGTTCCACCATCAAAGTTGTATTCTGTGGCCCGCCTCGCTCGGGAAAATCTTGCTTGCGTGATGGTGTGAAAAAGGCTATTTTGGGCATTCTCGGCGCACCTTACCCGTATGTGATTACAGCTTGTCCTGACGGAGAAGGAGCTTGGCACCAAGAAACCTGTGAAAATAACGAAGAATTGGCTAAGGTAATAAAGTCAGCTAATAAAGGTGAAGTGACCCTCGAATTTGCTCAAGAGGCTGCTAGGTGGGTCAGGAGTGCGAACCAACCCATTAATATTATTGATGTTGGGGGCTTGCAATCCGAGGAAAATAAACTGATTATGGAACAAGCCACTCACGCTGTCATTTTATCGAGGGTTCAGAGCGCCCTTCCCGAATGGAGAAATTTTTGTCAAAATTTATCTCTCAAGGTGGTTGCTGAACTTTATAGCGACTATCAGGCTCATTCCGATGAAATAATCATCAACAAAAATTGGAACGGATTCTTAGAAGAAAATCCGATGGATGGGCCGCTACTTGCCGGAACTGTTCACCAATTAGAACGGGGGAAAGATATTTCTACGCGCCCAGTTATCCAGGCTTTGGCTCATCTGCTTGTCAAATTGACTGCGTGCTCTTGAGCTTTTATTCCTTAAACACCCCTTGCTCCATTTAAGAGCAAGGTTTTTTTTATAAACTATTTGACAAATAAGTTGGTGGTTTGATAACTTGAACTTTTTAACATGGAAAAGGCCCTTTCCTACTACAAACTAATATTTTTGTAAGAGGTTTTTGAGGGATAAAATTTAAGTATGAAAAGCAAACTCAAAAAAATTTTTATTTTGTGTTTATCCGCCTATTTGGCGGGTTGTCAACAACTACAGCCTTCTACAACAGCGATAGATTCTCCTGCTGATTCAGCATCGACTATTGCGAGTTCACCTCGCTGTCAGTCTTTTAACTTAGGGGATAATTTGCAGCCACAATTAGGGCCAAACCCTCTCCGGTTAAACCTGCCAGTGGCTCGGTTTAATAATTCTCTACAAGGTCGCGCTGTCGTGCTTCTTCCTGTAACAGACTCCTCCATCCGTTTATTTTGGGTGCGGCAAGACAGTCAAGGAAACTGGGTGATTGCTGAGAAACAGACCGTTGTCCAAATTCAGCCCGGGCAGTTGGATGCCTCTCCCATGCACCGACTCCACTACAACGAGCAGCAACAAAAAGTGGTGCTGTTTGTTACCCTACCTGCTCTAATCTGGCAGCATGGCATTACCATTCAGCCAGTTTTAGAGGAAAGCGAATCCCGTTGGGGAAAGATTCAGGTATTTAATACGCGATTGGGGGCTCAAGGTTTTGCCCATCCTTTTCAAGGGATTGAGGGGGGCTTGTCCGGCAACATTCTACCTAAAAATTTAGCGGGAGTGATGAATCAAATTGAACCCGGTTCAATTTATATACCTCGCCTTTACTCGGACAAAGTGACTTTAGTCAACGCAAGTTTAGTTGACCGCGAACTGTGCCCCTTATCAGGCTTTTAATCTTAATTCACCTTAATTTTTTCTTTGGACTTTTGACAAGTATATGATTTCTAAGAAAAAATCTCGCCGACTGAATAATGGCCATCAACCACAGCTATCCCCTCAAGGTGCCAGACCGCTGGTAAGTCGCAGTAGACTACGCCACGCTTCACTCTCTGCTCAATCTCCCTTAGCGCCAGAGTGGCAGGAATTCAATGAGGATTTGAGAATTGGTCGGATCTGGACCCAAACTGAACCCAGCAAAAAATTTGAAGCGGATGAGCCTGACTTTTGGAATTATGCCGCTGTGGGAGTGCTAGGTACATTTTATGTGGCTAGTTTAGTGTCTACCTACGTTTCTACCAATTTGTTGCTTTATTTATTGAGTGGAGGTGCGGGGATTGCTGTCCCCATGTTTGGCACTCAGCTTCCAATTACCGAAGCTGTTGCTTTGATGGGAGCCGGAATTTTAGAGGGCACATCTTTGAGTGATGCTTACTTGGAACATAAGAAACATCTAACTGGAAGCCGTCGGTGGATATCGTCCAGTGGCCGATTTTTAGCTTTTGTCGCTCAAGGATTATTATATTATATGGCCCTAGGACAACTACTGTTTGCAACGTCAGATGTCAGCAGCCTGGGAGCACAGGGATTTGAAGAGCACCACGAACCCGCTCCCCTTGAAGCCAGCCTTGTTTTGGAACCTCCCACTGCACTCCACGGCGTGTTTGTTGGCACAATTAGTTTTGCTTGGAGTTTTGGCACGACTTATATTGGTTCTACCGCTGTCCTGGTTGCCATTGAGCGGTTGCGCCGAAAACACCGCCGAAAATTATAGGCCCTTCTAAAAAGTCAATCAGGAAAAAGTGATCGCGTAAAAGCCTCCGGTAGCCAGCCGGAGGCTTTTTTTATTTATATTTGCTTCATCGGTTCACCAATCAATCTGCTCTGAGAAAGGGCTCATAAGCCGTTCCGCGTAGCAG
Source organism: uncultured Laspinema sp. (assembly GCA_964442465.1). Classification (GTDB taxonomy): domain Bacteria; phylum Cyanobacteriota; class Cyanobacteriia; order Cyanobacteriales; family Laspinemataceae; genus Laspinema. Next base: position 25,304 of record CAYUEH010000003.1, read on the forward strand.
AGCGCGCTTATAACGTCGAACCTGCAATTGAATAGCCTCTCGATAAGAAACCCGAGATTGTAATTCCGGATGGGACACCTGTTCATTCATTCGCTCTTCAAATTGGTCGAGGAATTTCCGTCTCGCAGGGTCGCTTAAATATACGCCTCCAGTGCTGCTGACTAATTCAAAATCGGAAACTTGAAACCGATAACCGTTAATTGCTTTTAGCACCAAACTATCTACAATGGGCGAGCGAAACTCTTCCATTAAGTCAAACGCTAAATAAGGTTTTTTCCGCTCTCCATAATGAAAGTTGGCAAAGTAGGGAGACAACCCTTCCGCAATAATTAAGGTCAAAACGTTGTTAAACAAGAGAGTGTAGCCAAAACTAAGCAGAGAATTGACGGGATCGGTGGGGGGCTGACGATATCGGAGGGAAAAGGTGAAGGCTGAATTGACCAGGGATTTACCAAGGGCTGGAAAATATCGAGCGGCGCTGATGCCTTCGTATCCTCGTAAACTGTCCAGGCTGTTAGCGCTCTGGAGTGCGTTGATGTCAGCCGAAATTCCGGCGATTGCTTTGGCAATTTCTGACGAGTTCCGTTTTCGGTTTGTTCGTAACAAAAGCTGTTTAGAGTTAAACAGTTTCCCTCGGATAATGGCTTGAGACATTAAAAATTGAAACTGAGGATTTTGGCGCTTTTCAATTTGTGCCAGTTCTGCTTCTAAATGTGTAGATTCACAATTCCAAATATGTCCTTTATATTGTCCCGACAAATTCAAGAACAATATCAAAATTTTTTCTTGTAAGCAAGCATTAATTGCCTGAGTTGTGACTTGGATGTTCCCAAAAATTAGAATTCGCTCAACTTCTCGAAGAGGAACTTCTATTTTTGCTTGATTGGGAACCCAAACCACTAAACGGAAGTTGTCTTTATAAACGGTCGCCCCTTGTTCCATTAAGTAAAGTGTAGCCATCTGCGGATTCCAAATATTTGAACAATGGATGGCAGTCAAGGACTGCACTGCTTCTAAATCTGGGAAAGAAGGAACTGGAGAAGAGACTAGAATCTCTTGCGCTTCATCCCTTGTCTCCGTTGGAAGTTTTTTTTTGAGCTATTTCTGGAAGAAGATACGGACTCATTTCTGGATGACTCTAAGGGGAAAATAGCGTTTTCTAAAAACCCATGTCCCAAAAAGCGGAAGCCCCTCTCAAAGTTGGTAATCTGGGTTTTCTCTGAATGCAGAGACAATTTGAGAGAAGCAAGGATTTGTTTTACTTGATCGCCTGCATGACTGATTTGTTCACGACTGCGCCCTAGTAGGACAAAATCATCGGCATAACGAACTAGCTTGACTTCAGAGTTGGCGAAAGCATAGTCAAACTCATTTAAATAGAGATTCGCCAGTAAAGGAGAGACGACCGCACCTTGAGGAATTCCTAAGTCAGTTTTTATGAGTTGTCTTTGGTCGGTAACAACCCCAGCGATTAACCAAGATTTTATCAACCATAAAAATCCTGGAAAATCAATAAATTCTCGTATTTTTTCAAGCAAAATTTGATGGTCAATACTGTTAAAATACTGAACAATATCCGCATCCATGACCCAGCAGAAGCCCAAATCCCGCCAGCGAGCAACTGCTTTCACCGCATCCAAGTAAGAAAGATTGGGACGATAGGCAAAGCTGGCGCTCGAAAATTGATTTTCCAGAATGGGACCCAGAACGTTCAATAAAGCTTGCTGGACAATTCTATCTCTGACAGCAGGAATTCTTAATTCTCGACAACTGCCTTTACTTTTGGGAATTAAAGTTTGCTTGTAGGGAAACGGTTGATAGGTGCTATTCAGAACTGACTCTCTTAAATTTAAAAGATTAGCGTTTAAGTTCTGCCCAAAATCTTCCAGTGTTTCTCCGTCGAGTCCGGCGCTGCCTTGCTTACTTTTGACTTTTTGCCACGCTCTTTCAAAATTGGATGGACTCAGAAATTCTTCAATGATAGACTCTAATAAAAAATTTTGAGGGCTGCTAGAATAATTTGCTCTTCTTTGCATAATCTCTTCCTGTCTTTGTCTTTGCACTTCCCTTTCTAGCTCAATGTCAACGAAAAGGTTAAGACAATTATCAAAAGTCTGTGGAAAACCCCCTTTCCAGAATGCTGGGGCTGACTGCACATTTTAGTTACCAGCAGACAGGGGCCGGTTGCGGGCTGTCCCGCTCAATCAGTGTAGTTTAAATGTGGGTGAGCAAGCAAAAAAATCGTCTTCACCTACTTTTGATGCTTGCAAGGGTGGCAGTGCCACAGCTAACGCTTTTTCAGGTGGTGGGTCGCTGAGAAATCTTTAATTTATATGTCGGATTGAGAGGGCAATTATATCGAATCATAGAAACAGCCCTTTCCACTTTTCTGATACACTTATCTTATCGGACAAAGGTGTAGATTATGGGACTTAACTTAAAACTTGTGCCTGATTGTGTATCTGAAGAAGGCATTCCCTATCAGATTCTCTCCATTGAGATTCCAACTGGGATAGCAGAACCGGCAGATTTAAAAAGTTTAAAACTTCCTCCAGGGATAGACACAACGAAAGGCGCTGTTGTTGAGGGACGCGCACCCATTTGGGTGTATGGCTATCTCGTACACGAACTGCACCCCACATCCTGGGTGGCGACTTACGATACACGCTTGGGGGCTGTCATCATAGAAACTCACAGCAAACAAGTCACCGTCGGGCAGGTTTTAAAAATCAACCGACCCTAGGGATTTTGACAGGGGATTTTTCTGAAAAAGCTTATCTTGGAGAACTTCTTTAAAAAGAATTAGTCTGCTGGATAAAGCTTTTAAAAGTTTACCTTTATTTATAGTCAATTTAGCTCAAAAAAGCTAAATTGACTTTTCAGCATTACTTTGGCAATCTTAAACGGAAATAGGTTAAGTCAAAGTAAAGGGGCCTTAGCCGTGAAAACGACAAGACCCCCTTGAAGTTATCAAATAACATACGAATCCGGTGGCGGATGTGGCGGCGCGCTGCCAATCGTTAAAGACCGAGTTAGCGAATTCCTCGGAACCCAATAGAATCGGACATTATCCTCCTGCTCCAACACAAATTTTTGCGCTACCCGCTCGTGCAAGATAGCCATTTCTTCCAAACTTAAAAAGCACTCAAAGGCCGATTTTTGTACCCTACGCCCATAGCCTTCCAACAGATTAGACAATTTTGTTCGGCGTTTATCATCGGGGATATCATAAATTACCAGTACCAACATTAACCTGCCCTCAAAAATGCCTCGTAAGGAATTGAATTTAGCAAACACTGCTTATACCGCCGTACTTGCAATTGAATGGCGCGGCGCAGCGACACCGATTCTTGCACATCTGGGTGAGAGACTGACTCGCTCAAGCGCTCCTCAATCTTCTTAATAAATGTCCGTCGTGCCGAGTCGGATAAATAAACACCACCTACTTGATTAGGCTGGGTAAAATCACTGGGTTTGAGAATGTTTTTATTGAGCAATTTCAGCACTGTACTATCCACTATCACTGAGCGAAATTCTTCCACCAAATCAAAACCGAGGCAAGGTCCTTTTCGGTCTGACCCATGTAAATTTCCCAAATAAGGATTAAGTCCTTCCGCCAAAATTAAACCCAAAACCGTATTAAATAAAATGGTGTAACCAAAACTCAGCAAAGAATTAACCGGGTCTTTAGGAGGGCGGCGGGTTCGCTCGGTAAACCGGAAATTCGGATTAGTAATTAGTTCGCCAAAGGCTGAAAAGTATCGAACTGCACTAATTCCTTCATAACCTCGCAATGCCTCTAAACTTGTCGCTTTTTCTACCCCCGTGATATCAGAAGAAATTCCCGCAATCAAATCCGCTACTTTTGGCAGAGACTGCTTGCGGTTTGATTTTAATAGCAATCGTTTAGAATTTACCAACTTACCCCGAACTATTGCTCGGGCTACAGCTAGTCGAAAATCTGGATTTTCTTGCTGCAAAAACTGCATCTGTTCTATTTTTAAATCACCCATATCTGCTGGCCAAAGATGCCCCTTATAATCACCTAAGTGAGATAAAAAGACCATAGAAATTTGGGCATCAAGACAAGCAAAAATTGCCGCCGAAGTCACCTGGATGCCACCAAAGACCAAAATGCGCTCCACTTCTCGAATGGGGATTTCATTATCCCCAGGATTTGTGCTGTCGCTTTTTTGGTGGATTAAAAACCTCCTACGCTCTTTATGCAAAGTTGTTCCTTGATTCAGTAGATATAAAGTAGACATTCGTTCTTTCCCAATTCTTAACACCTGTTTTCTTGCAGTACCTACCTTGAGTGAGATGTACTTGGCTCACCAAGAGAATGCACTGAACAGATTTAATCTACTCACCTACCGGAAAGGGATGCTTCCATCTTCTAAATCCTTTTCGCTGCCTGGAGGCGTTAAGGCCATCATGTCTGAAGAACTGCGTGAACACTGCTCTGGCGAGTTTCTAACCCTTTGAGCTTAATTGGTTAATGAAAGTTGCTGTTGGCCAAGTAGGTCTGGGTGGCCCCTCTGGTCGCCGGTGGTGTTAAGCCACCCATTCATATCGCCGTCCCCTTGCGGGGAATTGGTAGTTGAAAGATTATTTTGTTTTGGATTAGGTTGGATACTGGGATATGTCGCCGTCCCCTTGCGGGGAATTGGTAGTTGAAAGAATCAATGAGGCTTTTGGTCTTGATCGAAAAATCGTCGCCGTCCCCTTGCGGGGAATTGGTAGTTGAAAGTTACGGGTGACCTGTATACGATAAGTATAAAGAGTGTCGCCGTCCCCTTGCGGGGAATTGGTAGTTGAAAGGAGGCAACGGCAACGATGCTTCATGGGGAGGTCAAAAGTCGCCGTCCCCTTGCGGGGAATTGGTAGTTGAAAGAAATTTGGAAATCTGCAACCGCTTCGATGCCGGAGGTCGCCGTCCCCTTGCGGGGAATTGGTAGTTGAAAGTCTCAAGTCCACACAACCCAAGCCGACTGTATCTACGACGAGTCGCCGTCCCCTTGCGGGGAATTGGTAGTTGAAAGAGGTCGTCCTGCCAGTCAAGTTTCTGGTACCGTCAATTGTCGCCGTCCCCTTGCGGGGAATTGGTAGTTGAAAGGTGGCTCCCAATGAAGATTTCATTTTTCATTTTATTAGAGTCGCCGTCCCCTTGCGGGGAATTGGTAGTTGAAAGGATCAGTCACCATGGACGGAATCGTCTACGACCTTTCTGTCGCCGTCCCCTTGCGGGGAATTGGTAGTTGAAAGTTTCCGACCAGTTAACGATCCCTTGTTTATCGAAGGTCGCCGTCCCCTTGCGGGGAATTGGTAGTTGAAAGGTGATGATCTTATTTTCGGCGGCAAAGCCGGAGAGTCGCCGTCCCCTTGCGGGGAATTGGTAGTTGAAAGACTGGTGCTATTGGACCAGACGGAACAGTTGTCATGTCGCCGTCCCCTTGCGGGGAATTGGTAGTTGAAAGAAATCCAAGTCTGTTAAACAGGTAAAAGAAGGTGTCGCCGTCCCCTTGCGGGGAATTGGTAGTTGAAAGGTCCTGTAAAAATTTGACTAGTCGATGATTAAAGTGTCGCCGTCCCCTTGCGGGGAATTGGTAGTTGAAAGCAGAACTTGTCAAAACGATAATTCGCCTTTTAGAAGGTCGCCGTCCCCTTGCGGGGAATTGGTAGTTGAAAGTTGAAGGAGAATTGTGCCCATGCGATTACTTTGTAATCGTCGCCGTCCCCTTGCGGGGAATTGGTAGTTGAAAGTGGCTGCTTTAGTTGGTTTGGTTTTAGTTTGTCGCCGTCCCCTTGCGGGGAATTGGTAGTTGAAAGTTGTCCAATCTTCCTCTGAAAAAGATGGGGAATACTGTCGCCGTCCCCTTGCGGGGAATTGGTAGTTGAAAGTAGAGTGGGTGGAGGGACCAGCTGGTCCCTACTGTGTCGTCGCCGTCCCCTTGCGGGGAATTGGTAGTTGAAAGTCCTCGGCTTTTTTACTTTCATAGCCCTATCTAAAGATGTCGCCGTCCCCTTGCGGGGAATTGGTAGTTGAAAGTTTGGAGGAACTTCCCGAATACTGCTGGATAGAGTCTTGTCGCCGTCCCCTTGCGGGGAATTGGTAGTTGAAAGTCGGTTTCATCTCTACCCAGCAGGGAAAGAGATTCTAATCGTCGCCGTCCCCTTGCGGGGAATTGGTAGTTGAAAGAAGCAATAACCTCTCTTTACGAGGGGGAAGTCACAAAAAGTCGCCGTCCCCTTGCGGGGAATTGGTAGTTGAAAGTCTCGTCGGCAAGAAGGAAAGAACGGAACTTATTGTCGCCGTCCCCTTGCGGGGAATTGGTAGTTGAAAGACCAATACCAATCAACCCCATTCCACAATGCAAACGTCGCCGTCCCCTTGCGGGGAATTGGTAGTTGAAAGTCGCCTTTGTTGCCTCCATCGCTGCCGCACTTGTAGGGTCGCCGTCCCCTTGCGGGGAATTGGTAGTTGAAAGTTTCGCTATTGTCACAGAGGGAAATGATACTGTTGGTCGCCGTCCCCTTGCGGGGAATTGGTAGTTGAAAGTCCCCTCGGAGAAAACGGTGAGGAGGTCGTCCTACTCACGTCGCCGTCCCCTTGCGGGGAATTGGTAGTTGAAAGCTGCGAAATTAGTACTGGACGAGCGGGGGATGCAATGTCGCCGTCCCCTTGCGGGGAATTGGTAGTTGAAAGTCTTTCACGACCACAAATACGAATTTAAACTCGTCGCCGTCCCCTTGCGGGGAATTGGTAGTTGAAAGCAAATCCAATGTCCAATCTTCAAGCCGTAGTACTACTGTCGCCGTCCCCTTGCGGGGAATTGGTAGTTGAAAGTATTAGGCGGATTGCCTGTTAACTACTCTGGGGTAATCGAGTCGCCGTCCCCTTGCGGGGAATTGGTAGTTGAAAGTCTGACGAAGAAAGGGTCATGATATTACGACTAGAAAGTCGCCGTCCCCTTGCGGGGAATTGGTAGTTGAAAGATGTTCTGTTCGGTAATTTCGGTGATGACCTACTCGTCGCCGTCCCCTTGCGGGGAATTGGTAGTTGAAAGCCACCCCCGCCCCGCGTCCAAGTCGTTACGATGCATTGTCGCCGTCCCCTTGCGGGGAATTGGTAGTTGAAAGAGCTACGCTACAACTTCAAGCCAGGAAAGGGTTTCAGACGGCAAATCGACGCAATAAATTTTACCTGTCAATAAAGGGGGTATCGTTGTCAACAAGCCCCACCTTAAACAGCCTGAAACCTTTACAGGGAGAGGAATCGACGCACCTCGACGTAAAAGGTAAGGTTTCCGCCATTTCCCGGATTGCGTCGATTTCTTGCGCTCAGGCAACAGACCGCAAGTATTTTGCTAGAATTATTTAATTTTCGAGGTGCTTGGATTTTAAGCCCAATCATACAGCCAGCTAAAAGGCTTTGTCAAACAAATATTCAAGGTACTCGGTCAGCTAGTACAGAAGCGATCGCCTGATGGAAACCCCAGGACAACTGGCTTCCAACCACAGCAAAGCCCCCCTATTTCCCGAGAAAAAATATCGCTTCTTCATTCGAGGTGAGCGCTCAATCAGCACTAACCCGATCGCCCGCCTGAGCCCCACATACAACTGGTTCCGACCTCAAAACCGAGTGGTCCTATCTTTCAGGGAGAAGAATGGCCTATTCTTTGGGGCGATCGGTTAGGCATCCCCAGGCCTACCGCCTGACGGAACCCAAACAAAACTGGCCCCGAGCCAAAACAGAGTGGCCCTATTTTTCAGGGAGAAGAATGGCACCTTCGTTTGAGGCGATCCATCAATACCGGGACCTACCGGCCAACTGAATCCCAAACAAAATTGGCCCCCAACTTAAAAATGGAGTGGTTCTATTTGTGATCAAGAAGATGGCTCATTCCTTCGGGGCGATCGGTTAGCCACAACCCGATCGCCTTACAGAAGGCAGGCCAATTTTATGGGGTTAGAAAAAATGGCCCCTTCTTCCTGCGCGATTCGTCAGTCAACAGGAAACCGATCGCACTAAAGTAAACCCCAGGAGAACAGGTCCTAACCAAAAATAGACGGGTTTTATTGGTGATGAAATGGAGAGGCGATCTGTCAATTAGGACCGAACTGGGGAAAATAACCCCGTCGTTCCAAGCGATAGCCTACGGTATAGCTGTGCTTACCGGGCAATTGCTACCACCCGATCGCCGGACTGAACGACCAACTCCAATGCCATCAAACCCAAAAGTGATTCTATTGCCGATGGAGAAGATGGGTCATTCCTTCGGGGCGATCGGTCACTCAGCGCCGAACCGATTGCAAAAGAATGGCCTCTGCGTTCGGGGCGATCGGTCAATTAGCAATGAAGTGAGCGCCCTCAATGTCTCCTCAAGGACTCTGATGGGGGTACTTATTTTTCAAGTGCTCAAAATGAACACTTGAAAATTGTGGAGCAGTTGGCCAATTTAAGGCTTGAGGCAAACGCCCATGCCAGAGGCAACCGGCAATCCAGTCCTGTTTCATTCTAAAATTTTGCCTGCGCCGAAACTCTGAAGGGGAGAAAGTTTGACCCGTTTTTTGGGGCAGCACTTTTAATTTCAAGGGAAAGATGGCCCCTTCATTCGAGGTGTTCGGTTAGCCAATACCAAACTGGAAAAGAGTGGCCCCTTCTTTTGAGGCGATGGGCGAACTGGCCCAACCGATCGCTGGAGTGAACGACCAACCCCAATGCCATCAACCCGAAAAGTGGTCATATTGCCGATGGAGAAGATGGCTCATGTCTTCGGGGCAAGCAGTCACTCAGCGCCAAACCGAGCGCAAAAGAATGGCCCCTGGTATTCGGGGCGATCGGCCAACCAGTACCGAGACCTACCGCCTGACTGAATCTGCAAGAAAACTGCCCCCACCCCCAACAAGGTATCCCTATTTCCCGGGAAAGAATGGCTCCTTCTTCGAGGCGATCGGTCACTCAGCACCAAGACCGATCGCCCGCCTGAACCCCAACCACAACAGGCCCCCAACTCAAAACAGAGTAGTCCTATCTTCCAGGGAGAAGAATTGCCTATTCTTCGGGGCGATCGGTCAACTAACATCGAACTGAAGCAGAAAAATGACCCCTTTCTTAGAGGCAGTCGGCTACCGGAGAGGTACTGGGGATGAACTCAATAAGCCCTCTGATCGGGGCGCTCGTTTTTCAAGTGCTCATTTTGAGCACTTGAAAATTAGGGAAAAATGGCCCCGTCGTTTGAGGAGATCGGTCAACTCCCACCGAGGCCGATCGCCTGACTAAACCCCAAGCCCAACTGGACCCAAACCCAAGAGTGGTCCTATTGCCGATGAAAAAGGTTGCCTCTGTGTTTGAGGCGCTCAATCAACCAGCACCGAACTGAACGGAAAATGGCCCCTTCATTCGGGACGCTCGGCTACCGAAGAGGGATCTGGGATGAACTCAATTTCAAGTGCTCATTTTGAGCACTTGAAAATTTCTGAGCAGTTGGGCAGATGGCCCATTGATTCGAGGCGATCGGCCAGCCGCTATCAAACCGATCGCCCGCCTGACCCCCAAACAAAACTGGTCCCCGAATCCCAACCAAATGGTCCTATTAGCGAGGAAAAAGGCGGACCCTTGATTCGGGGTAATCGGTCACTCAGCGCCGAACTGAGCGTTCAAGAATGGCTCGTCTGTATTAAGGCGATCGGTCAACTCTAAACAAAAGACCGATCGCATTCTGAGGGGATGGATCCGGTTGGAGCATCGCGCAGCCTCAACAACTCTTCATAATCCACAAACCTACTGCTATCTTCGGATTGAGGTAGCTTCAAATGAGTCAACTCTTCATCTGTAGGAATGCGATCGCCCACGGCTATCCGGCAAGCTGCCTTGGGGGAAAACTGCTGAGACACCAGCCAATCTATATATTGGGGCATAGTCCAACCCTGACGAATCCGAAATTTTTCGAGTTCGGCAAATAAGCAGCTTTCTTCAAATCGAGGCTGAGTAGGGTCATGAAGTTGCTGGAGTCGCTCAAACATGATTTCTTGTAGCCGCTGCCCAATTGCCATCCATCCTTGATAAGTCAGGGTGGGCAGCCAGTTGATTATTTGTTCAATTCGATACTCCGCTTCTTGCTCTGTAGCTGGCGGCCCAAAAGTCGTTGACCCTTCAATGGGAGAAATTGTCGCCAGAAACGCTTCCGCATCAGTTTCCGCAATCAAATAGTCCCACAAATCCTCGTAAGAACAACCCATCTGATCCGCAAGCAACCGAGCGTACTGCTTGCCAATACGGGATTGTCCTGTGGTCCACCGTCGCACAGCCTCCCCCGTAACCCCTTTGCCTTCAACCCCCATATTGATGTAATCAGCAATTCCTTGATGAGAAAGTTTTGGAACTCGCTGACGCAAATACTTGATTAGGTTCAGTTGCCGCTCGATATCAACACGCTTCGCCACAAATAATCGTTGGACCTAGTAAAAATTAACAAAACTTTACAGAAAATCAGTCCCCTCTTAGATATACTTGGAAAAAGTGGAATATAAAATCCTAATTTTCCAAGTTAAGGGGTGATTCAAATCAAGACATCTACGATTGGGGTTACCGAGGGAACGGTGATCCCCACTAAATCAGGGCCATGTCAACTGCCCTTTAAAAGTCAATACTAGCGACATAGTACCATGACTCATCTCAAAAGCATTGCAGCTAAAGCTTTTCACCCCTTTGTTGGTTCTATCTTTTCTCGGTGCGATCGCCCCGGGTTGCTGAAGGACACTGTTCCGTCTCCCTTTCAAAACTGCGATCGCCCTTGAGATTCAGGGTCATTAGCAAATCCCTCTAGCCAGATTCCCGGAAATAATTCCCAAATTTTTGATTTTTTACTTTAAAGCGTTGACGTATGCACGTCAACGTAATAGCATAGAAGTATGGCAACATCAGCGTAGACCGTCGAATCAGTACCAAAATACCGCTGTGAAAGAGAAAGTCTACGTTGATCTAAGTCCATATTGGCCCGCAGGCAAATCCATTGCCTCGGTGTATGAGCAGCTTCTGCTCGAAGGCAACAAGATAGATCGGCGAACTTTGTCCTCTGCTAAATCTGGACTTCTAACAAAATCTGAGTTTGCCACTCTGGTCAAACTACGAGATTGGGTCAGAAAGGAAACTGGACGCTCAGACTTGGCGATCGATGATTTGCTGAGGTTTGAACCAGAAGAAGACAAATAGTCGATACAAAAAAGTCCCCCGCAGCAACGGGAGACCAACTCATATAAAAAACTAACCACCATGATAGCAGAACTCTGTCCAGGTAAAGCATCTAACGACTTTGGTACTGTCGGTTCCGTCATTCTCAACTATGGGTACAAGTACAGCAATTTTGGTTCCCAGAAACTCCAAACCCAAGCTCAGGAGACCTTACAACAGTTTTTTGGATTCGTCCACCACACTTTCACCAGTGGCCTAGAAATCGGTCGCCGCTTCCGGGGGCTATTACATGAACTCTGTCTCGAACATGGTTTGAGCCAGGGAGAGCAGCGGTTTGAAGACTGGTTGCGTTCGTCCGACTTTGGCGGTTCTAGCTGGATGGCCCGGTCCCTGATTCAAGTTTCGGAGTGGTTTGATTCGCAACGTAAACGCATCCAATGCCTCATCCTCAAGTCTGTCCAGTCTTGGAGTGTGAGCGCCCTCAAGGAACTCACCAAAGTTGGCGATGAACACCTACTCATCAAGTTGCTTAAAGCCGGAAAACAGACGGTGAATAGTATCCGCAAAGCCCGTACTAGCACCATCACGCTAGGGCAACCCATCAGTGAAGCCGACTGGGAATTGGTCGCGGACAAATTCGGAGCGGATGAGGATACGATCGCCACATTGGAAGCCGAAGCCCAGCGGTTAGCCCACATCAAAGAATCGCCGGTATTGACCGACCATCTGATTGAAGCCATCCAGAGCTTGACCCAGTGGGACGTTACCAAATTGATGCCCCCTTGCAAAACCAAGACCAACCCAGCGATCGCCTCGTTCATCGCCAACTGTGGAGAGCCCAATGATCCTATCATCGAAACCCAACTGAAATGGATAGAACGTGGCCTGGGGTTGGATACCAAGGCTTCTGAAGAATTTCGCTCTTGTGTTCGTACCCTGGCGCGGCAAGAAGCTGGAGAAGAGGGTCCAATCGTTCCTCGTCATCGTCACCTCCAAAAAGCTTTGAGTATGCAAAAACTCGCGCCGGTGGTCCCGCAATCCCAACAGTCGGACAGCCTCGTTGAACTCGAACGGCAAGTCCGGAACCTGAGTGCCCAACTCAAGGAAGCGGACAAAGCCACGGCCCTGATTCATGGATTGCAAGCGCAGCGCGATCTCCTGGAACAAGAGAATCTAAAATTGCAGGCACGGATCCACGAAGAAGCCCAGCAAGATTTGGAGATTCACCTGCTCCAACAACAGATTGAACGCTTGGAAGTTAGTCAGTCGGATGAACTTTTAGAGCAGTTGAAAGCGCAAAACCAGCAACTGCTGAGTCAGCTTGAGGAAATGCAACAGCGTTACGACGCATTAGTTTCTGAAATGGCTGCCAAAGAAGGCAGCATGAAATATGCGGACAACTCGCAGTTGAGCGCCAAGGTCATGGCCCTGGAAATCCAGTTAGCCGAGGCCCATCGTTCTCTGGAACAAGAGAAACCCGCCCCGCAACCCCTCACGGTCGGTTCCTACGTTCGGATTGTGAATCATGACAATCGGAAATATTGCGATCGCCTCGGTCAAATCGTCAAATTGCCAGAGGAGAGCGACACCCTAAACCGCTTCCAGGTGCAGCTTTCGGGCGAAAAAACGAGAGTGATTTGCTACTCCGAACAGATGGAGCCAGTCGAAGTCTTTTTGCCCCCGATGGACACCTTCGTTCCGGTAAAAGAAGCCCAACAGCAAGTCCGTTCCCTGGCGGAAGAAAAAGAGTTGCAGATTGAGGAGTTGCAATCTTGCTTGGCTCAAGCGACGGAGACAATTGCCCGCTATAAAGACCCCCAACAAAATCCGCAGGTGTTGCAGTGGCAGGAGCAGGTCACCCAACTTAACACCAAGCTTTATGACACCAAAAAGCATCTAACCCAAGTCCAGCAAGAAAATCACGAACTCAAAGAAAAAATGGGTTGGGAATTATCGCCACTAGGTCAAATGTAACGCTCTTAAAACAGCCTTAATTCTCAACATTTTATTAGCTGAAATAAAACTCAGATAATAATTACCTCACACCCAGGGCCTATCAAGATTTTCTAGGTGATATTTTGAGGTGGCTATCAATCTTAAAAGTACCAAAAAAATATCTCTTAATCCTTTCAATCAAATCAGGAGATTTTTCTATGTACGCAGTATCTAACCGCAGCAATCAATCTACTCAACAGCCAACCCAACCCATCGTGATAACCATGAGTCCTGAAGAATTTTGTGACCGATTTTTACCATTGCGTCATGCCGGTGACAAACTCAACGCCCGCTCTGGCCGTCGTTCACGTTGTCTCCGGTTTTTGTCGGCTGTTTTGAGTAAGTTCACAGGCCAACCTATCTTAGAATCGCGCATCGATAAATGGGGTCCGGGTTTGACCTTTGCAAAGACTCCTTGCCCGTTTACTGCACTTTTGGCGTTGCTGGCCCAATTCCAGGCGGAGGAAATTAAAAAAATTGCCAAATATTTTTAATGGGGAATGTAAACGGGGGAATAAACAACCGCTACTCCGAAAAAGCTCGTTACGGCGAGGGAAATCGAGACCCTAAATTTTCTGCAAAATCGCCCCTGGTGTTCTGGGCGATCGGTCAACTGCGACCAAGACTTACTGCCTGAGAGCATGATTTAATTTTAAATTAGTTAAACATCTCAGGGCCATACAATATAATGTTTAAGAAGAGTTGAGGACAAACCTATTGTCAGATATGTCACGCCCAAAGAAGCAGCCCCAATCCTTGGAGTCCACGAAAGAATACTCCAAGGATGGGATGAAAATGGATCAATCGAGACCATCCGAACTCCTGCTGGGCTCATACGATACAACATTGAATCTTATGCCGTCAAATCAGGCAGTGACAAGCGTAAAGTCGTCGTTTATGCCAGAGTCAGCAGTCGCGATCAACAACCCGGCCTCAACTGACAGGTTGCCGCACTCTCAAGCTTGTATCCTGAAGCAGAAGTTATCGCAGAAATCGGAAGCGGACTCAACTTCAATCGAAAAAAGATGCTTACCTTATTGGGACACCAATTGTCAGGAGATGTCCGCATGGTTGTCGTTGCCGACAAAGGTCGATGGGCAAGATATGCCTGACGGAAGGCTATCGCCAACGGATTTGACTTGTTTCGATGGCTCTGTGAGCAAAACAGGTGTGAACTCTTGGTTCTCAATGAGACAAGTCTTAGCCCAGAACGAGAAATGGTTGAGGACATCCTCGCCATCCTCCACAGCTTTAGCTCCCGACTCTCCGGAGCAGGTAAATACAAAACTCAGGTCAAAGAAGATCCGGATTTACCCCAGTCCTGAACTAAATAAAGTCTGGCGTAAATGGCTGGCGGCTTGTCGATACTGCTACAACCAAGCAATTGCATTATCCAGGAGTGGTAAACGACTAAGCAAATTGAAGTTACGCAACGAAGTGATGCAGAGCGACTTGCCAGAGTGGGTCAAAGAAACACCCTGCCACATTCGACAAAATGCCATCTTCGATGCTCACCTAGCTTTTAGTGCCAGTCCTGATGCAAGGTTTAGGAGTTGTCGGGATAGCTCTCAAGCAATTAAGTTTAATGATGCTAATTTCTCGTCAGGAAGTTGGTATTCAAGGCTAACGAAAGGATTAACTTTCACGACGAGCGAACCCATCCCGACAACTTGCGATCAAGGGACTCAATTAGTCTTTGCCAAAGGTCGATGGTTTGCGGTTTTCCCTGAACCTGTTGCCATCACCCCGACTGAAGCTACTGGGGTGATTGCCTTAGATCCGGGTGTCCGGACTTTTATGACTGGGTTTGATGGCTCTCGGTTTCTGGAATTTGGCTCCGGGGATATTGGACGCATTACTCGGTTATGTCAACATTTGGATGATTTGATGAGCAGAATCGCCAAGGAACCTAATCGTTCACGGCGACGCCGGATGAGGCAAGCGGCTCAACGAATGAGAACCAAAATCCGGAATTTAGTGGATGAGGCCCACAAACAAATTGCTCATTACTTGACTTGTAACTATAGTGTGATTTTTCTGCCGACCTTCGAGACTTCCAACATGGTTGCCAAGGCAAAGCGGAAAATCAGGTCTAAGACAGCAAGGGCAATGCTAACCTGGGCGCATTATCGATTCAAACTCACCCTAAAACATCAAGCCGAGATAACTGGAACCACAGTTGTAGATGTGACCGAAGAATACACCAGCAAAACCTGTACCCACTGTGGTCATGTTCATTCCAAACTCGGTGGCTCAAAAGTGTTCCGATGTCCTGAGTGTGGGTTCACTCTACCCAGGGACTGGAACGGTGCTTTTGGAATCTTTCTAAAAGCTTTGCGGGATACCGCCTCTATCACCTTTGAAGGCGATAGTGCTATCGTTGCATTGTCCGGCAATAGCCGGATAAATGTCGCGTAAATGTATCAGAGATTGATGTTTTGGTAAGTTCTCTGCGTACCCATAAAATTGGAGGGAACGATTAGAAGACAAATCCCAAAATATGACGAAACCCTCTCCTCCGCCCCATGTCCCAGACGAGGAACGACCAGCCCTCCAAAATTTGACTGTAGAAATTGTCTGCAACCTAGAGCAAATCATGAAAAAGCGGCGAATTACTCAGCAGCAACTCAGCCAATCGACCAAAATAGGAGCAGGCGCTATCCGCAACTTGCGGCAAAACACTGCTCAAAAAATAGATCTCGGCACAGTTGCCGCGATTGCCCAGTTCCTAGGAATTGAGTCAATGGACGATTTGTTTACAATTGTTTACAAAAACAACAATTGACGATTTGTCAGTAAGTAGTTAAACTAAGGGCATAAAAAGAGGCGAGTACCACCTCGCCCAGACCAAAAAAAATACTGCATCCACGATATCATGAATAGCCTACCAGCATCTACAGCTAAACCCTGTTTTAGCTCGATTCCGCTAAACCTCCGTTTAGAGTACGATTACAGTAATTTGGGTTCGCCGGAACTCCAAGCCCAAGCCCAGGAAACGTTACAGCAATTTTTCAGTTTTGTTCACCACACTTTCGTTAGGGGCCTAGAGATTGGGCGCAGTTTCCGGCAAATTCTCCAGGAACTTTGCGAAGAAAATGGTTCGACCGAAGGGTCTCAACGGTTTGACGAGTGGCTCGAATCGTCAGACTTTGGGGGTTCGACTTGGATGGCCCGGTCGCTCATCCAGATTTCACAATGGTTTGACGGCCAACGTCAACGCATCCAAAAGCTCATCCTCAACTCGGTTCAGTCCTGGAGTGTGAGCGCCCTCAAGGAACTCACCAAAATTGGCGATGAGCATTTACTCGTGAAATTGCTAAAAGCCGGAAAGCAGACAGTCGCCAGCATCCGTCAGACCCGGAAAACGATTGCGTTAGGGCAGCCCGCTACCATTGCCGACTGGCGCTTGATTTCGTATGCTTCCTGCGAGATGGATGAGGAAAGTCTCGCCACCCTGCAAGCGGAGGCCCAACGTCTCGCCCAAATGTCTCAGCCGGAGGCCGCCGCGCCGGTGGTGCTCACTGACCATTTGGTTAAGGCGGTCCAAACCTTAACCGACTGGAACATCTCCAAACTCATCAAACCCCAACACCAACGCAAATCTAACCAGGGAATTGCCAACTTCCTCGCCAACGCTGGGGAACCGGATGAAGAGGTTGCCGAAGCCCAACTTCAATGGATAGAGCGCGGCCTGGGCCTCGACGCCAGGGCTTCGCAAGAATTTCGTGCTTGTGTCCAGAATTTGGCCCAAGGGGAAGCCGGAAACTCCGCTAATGTAATACCCAAGCATCGTCACCTTCAACAAGCTTTGAGTAGGATGCAAAAACTCGCGCCGGTGGTTCCCCAACCGCAGCAGTCGGAACGCCTCGCCGAACTCGAACGCCAAGTCCGGGATTTGAGCGCCCAACTCAAGGAAGCGGACAAAGCGACGGCCCTGATTCACGGATTGCAAGCGCAGCGCGATCGCCTGGAACAAGAAAATCTAAAATTGCAGGCATTGATCCAAGAAAACGCCCAGAAAGATTTGAATATGCACCTGCTCCAACAACAGATTGAACACTTTGAAGTTAGTCGGTCGGATGAGGTCCTGGAGCAGTTGAAACAGCAGAATCAGCAGTTATTGATTCAACTGGAGGAAATGCAACAGCGCTATGAAGCATTAGTTTCAGAGATGGCTGCCAAAGAATCCAGCATGAAATATGCGGATAATTCCCAGTTGAGCGCCAAGGTGATGGCCCTGGAGATTCAGTTGGCTGAGGCCCATCGTGCTTTAGAACAAGATAAACCGGCCCCTCAACCCCTCACGGTCGGTTCCTACGTTCGGATTCTCAAGCACGACACCCGCAAATATTGCGATCGCCTGGGTCAGATTGTCAAATTGCCAGAGGAAAGCGACACCCTAAACCGCTTCCAGGTGCAGCTTTCGGGTGAAAAAACCAGAATTATTTGCTACTCCGAACAGATGGAGCCAGTAGAAGTCTTCCTGCCGCCAATGGACACTTTTGTTGCTGTAGAACAAGCACAAGAGCAAATCCGGTCGGTCGCTGAAGAAAAACAATTGCAGATTGATGAGTTGCAATCTTCGTTGGCTCAGGCCACCGAGACGATCGCCCGCTATAAAGACCCGCAAAAAAATCCGCAAGTGTTGCAGTGGCAGGAGCAGGTCACCCAACTCAACGCCAAGCTTTATGACACCAAAAAACAGCTAACCCAAATTCAACAAGAAAATCAGCAACTCAAAGAAAAAATTGGTTGGGAATTGTCACCGTTGGGTCAAATGCAACGCTCTTGAAACAGTTCTGAGCCTCAACATTTTCTTAGCTGAGATAAAACTCAGATAATAATTGCCTCACACCCAGGGCCTATTAAGGTTTTTTAGGTGATGCTTTGAGGTGGCTATCAATTTTAAAAGTACCCCAAAAACTATCCATTAATCATTCCCATCAAATCAGGAGATTTTTCTATGTACGCAGTATCCAACCGGAACCATCAGTCTACGCAACAGACAAGCCAACCCATAGTGACCACGATGAGTCCGGAAGAATTTTGTGACCGATTTTTGCCCTTGCGTCATGCCGGTG